>NZ_QPEL01000340.1:0-676 GCF_008368965.1 Bacillus sp. AY2-1
TGCATAGAGTTCTTCAATTATAAAAATTTTATCCTTTAATTTCTAAATATTTGGAATAAAATAATTAAGGAGTTGTAAAGGTGAATATGGTAAACAAAACTTATGGGATATTACAAAAATGCTGGAAAATATAATGAAATTAAAAATTTGCTTCAAGAAGCTACGACATATGACCCCTATGATACCAACTTAAAATTTATCTTGCATTAGCTCAAATTATTCAAAATAAAATTCCTGCAGCTCTAAAAAACTATACTCAGATATTGAATATAGACCCAAAATAATTTTAATGCACATTTTCTTTTATGTAATTCATTTCTAAATTAATAGGAATAACGAATCATATTCTAAGCATTTAAAACTTATGAATCGAATAAAAAACAAAAATTCTAGATATATGTATAATATGTAATCACCTTAAAGAGAGTCGTTCTATGAAACAAATCCTTATAGAATGTTTAAGCATTGGCCTTTCTAAATATCCATTTCTAAGATTATTGTATCAGGTGGCCTAACAAAGAAAAAAATTTAAAAGGCAGATGTAATGAGTAAATGGTTAATTTTAAATAGTATAAATAGGGACCAATCTATATTAGAAAATAATTCAATAAATAATGTTGAGAACGCTTTATTAACAATTGCGATTCTTAAAAAGAAGGATTAAAGAATATAAAGT
>NZ_QPEL01000341.1:0-546 GCF_008368965.1 Bacillus sp. AY2-1
TATGCCAATATTTTTTCATTGATTTCACCTTTCTTATTTTCAACAATTCAAAAACAAAGTAGTAACATATTAAGAGGTTCTCTTTCTGTTATTAATTTAAACTTTAAAATAGCATACTAATCGTTCAACCAAACGTTCCAATTTTTTTCATTTACAATTGCATCTTTTATATGTCCAGCTGCTCCTGCAAATCTATTAAAAGGAAGACGTAATACTTCTACCACTTCATCTTTTCTATTTGTACTGATTTCTTCTAAATCGATGATATTAAAGAATTTTCCTATAATAATTGCTATAATGTTTAATAGACGACTAAGAATATTTAAAATTCCATATTTATCTCCTAAAGATTTTCAAATTAGATTTGTTGCAGTACCTTCAGCGAGGATTTTTTATAATTTCGTTAGTTTTAAATAAAGATAAGAATTTTTAAAAGCCTCATCTTTAGTTATTTTTATCTTGCAGAACAATAAAATCTGAAAGTTTAATTCAATCTCCTATTTTATAACTTTTTTCCTTATTTTTCTATAACATTATAATATTTAC
>NZ_QPEL01000342.1:0-860 GCF_008368965.1 Bacillus sp. AY2-1
GTGACATACCAAGAGAATGGTTAATTATCCATATAATAGCTTCTCTTATTTTAATTTATCTATCTTTAGTTTACAGAAATGAGATAATAAATTTTGGGTATATAACATTCTCTTTTGGTCTTATTATTTCAATATTAATAATTTACGGGGTACATAAAGTAGCGATATTGCAAGAGTTACCTACGAAAGATAAGATGGGGCTGTTCTTTCCACTTGTTTATTGGTGTATGTTTCTTATAGTTAATATGAGTTTGAGTTCTCCAATAATAAGCAATTCTAATATTGATAACGCGGAGCAGTTTATAAAAACTGGTGGATGGCATGGATTGATCGGAAGATTTTTTAACGTTTCAAGTACTTATCATCAGGAGTTTATCACAATAATGTTAAAATTTTTTGGGATTGGATTACTTTATATAAGTTTGATTTGGATTATTAGATTCCAGTTGTTCTTTGTATTGAATTGGATTGTTAATGTGAAAAATAAAGGGGATACAAATAGCTGTATTATGTGGATGTATAAAAGGTTGTTTATTTATAAATTTACTAATTATATTATCGCGACTATATGTATGCTGTTGATTTCCTTTATATTGATAAATGGATTTGTGTATTTAATAGTACCAGGTATAAATAAAATCACATTAGCGGTATTCCAAGGAATTTAACTGTGGCAGAGTTGTGGCCGATTTTTGGCAGAAAATATGCCGGTTATTTTGAGGTTTCCATGTTATATTTATATTGTGAGAAGTGGCGGAAAACACAACTTACTATGTTGTTTCTAATATTCTAAACGGTTCGTAATATCGGCACATAAAATCCGAAACCAGCAAATGGTAGCGATTGAATGATACCGTTAT
>NZ_QPEL01000343.1:0-251 GCF_008368965.1 Bacillus sp. AY2-1
CGTTTTCTTGATAAATATCACTAAGATGTTCTTCTTTTGAAGAATAAAAAGGACTACAAACATTATCAGATGTAGAATGATATAAAATTTTTCTGTCTGCAGATAAAATATGTACAGGGGCATTAAATGCTTTATGTGCAAGATCACACAAGTGTTGTATATCGATAGAAGTATTCATTACATTCTCCTTTATAGATTCATAAAATATATTCTGTTAGATATAATTCACGACAAATAATACTATAAAATAT
>NZ_QPEL01000343.1:300-879 GCF_008368965.1 Bacillus sp. AY2-1
ATCATATATTAATTAATTGTAGTTAGCATCTAAATATCAGAGTAGATAAGTAAACGAAATAAGCTAAGTTCTTTTCTTAATTCTACAAGATATAATTATTGAACTTGAGAAAACAGTGAAGCACTACAAAATACAGTGGTAGTCAATGCGAGGACCGAGATAGAAAAATATTACAAATAAAACGAAAGTAACAGGAGATACTGTACCACCGCAAGAAATAACAGTCAAAGTTCCAATTCAATCATTTATACAAATTGAATTCAAAAAATAAATACTGCTAATTTAAATATGAAACTGAAAAACTATTTTGCTCCAAATTTTAGAAAAAGATAATAAAGAAGTCGTGAAATCGGAAAAAGAGGAAAGCGATACGGCTATTTTTGAAACACTATGTTTTGAAAAGTACAAGGTGGAGGAAATTCAAGTGCTCAATTAAACATTTAATTGAGAGAAAGGTCTTTTCATCAACTAAAAATAAAAATAAAAATAAAAAACGAATGGAATATTCAAAAAATGACACTATATTACTGGTCGTAACATTAGTTTTACTTTCCACAAAAGAGGGAAAAATATATAGAC
>NZ_QPEL01000344.1:0-684 GCF_008368965.1 Bacillus sp. AY2-1
AATAAAGGTACAAATCAAAAGAATATATGTTATGAAATATACAAGAAATCACATTCGGAATTCATTTTTTGGGTTGCTTTTTCATATTCTAAAGTTTTATAAATAAACATATATATAATGTAGATTTGCTTTTTCTGTGAAAACTGAGTGGCATTTATATGTTAAATGTAGCTCAGTTTTTAGTAATATTTTTCTTTATAGAATATGTAATTATAAAGGTGGTACATATGAATATTAAGAACAAAAAGATTTTGTTTATTCAATCGGGCATTCCATTTTATTATCCAACATTAGAATCATCTATTTATAACGGTCTAAAAAAAAATGTACAAACTGTTACAATGGTTTCTAGTAAAGATGCTATGAAAACTGCATTTAGGATAAAACCAGATTTTGTCCTTGTTTTAAACGGTTTAAATGAGGATTTTAAAGATATTATTCCTATATTTAAATCCCATGGTTTTAAAGTAGGAGTATGGTTAATAGATGATCCCTATTACTCTGATCTTACACAACATATTGTTCTTGATTATGATTATGTATTTACGCAAGATTCTGGAATCATTGATTTTTATAAAAAAATAGGTTGTAATCGTGTATTTTATGTACCTTTAGCATCAGATCCAAGTATATACAAACCAACTCACAATCATTCCTCTTATAAGTATGATATTAGTTTTATAG
>NZ_QPEL01000345.1:0-836 GCF_008368965.1 Bacillus sp. AY2-1
AAACTAAGTATTCTAAAACCGATCGAAAAGTTAGGTCTAGAATTTGAAAATTTTGCGCAAAAAGAAATTGACTATTATTTAAAAAAGCTATATATAAATAAATTTGGTTCAACAAGAGAGCTATATGAAGATATTATAGATATGATTGAGGAAACTATTCATATAAATGATATTAGAGCTAAATCTATAGCAGAGTATGTATTCCAAAAATTGTTTGTATTAATTATATCTAATAGTCATGAAGATAATGAAAATCGTATAAAAAAAGATGAATTAATAATAACTAAATCACAGATTGAAATTCTACTAGTAGGGTGGGTTACTGAAGCAAAAGAGTTAATTAGTGAGAGGTCTTATTATGATAGTGCTTGGGCAATTTTTAATAGAGTTATATTGGAGTTGGAATCAGAATTTAAGGAACAATTTGCTAATGAAAATTTAAAGTCCGAATTGCTTGAAGGATTGCTATGGGTTAATGAAAATATTACAGAGAGTAATAGGAAAAATAGTACTTATTGTGTATCAATTCTTAATAAAATATTTAATGCAAATAATAATCTTTCAGTGTGGGATTTTGAACATGGGGATATTAAGAGCAACTTAAAAGAATCAATGAGATTTATAGTATATTTTCTTGCCTTTTATGAAAACAATTCGGAAGTATATAATACGGCTAAACTGCTATTTCATAAGGGTAATTCTAGTTGGATAGATAATATTCTTTTTACATTATATCACGCTCGAAATAATTCAAATAAAGTAACATCTATGGAAAAAATTAAATTTTGCTTAAATGAGTGTCATATATCAAGACAAATTACTATAGATTTATATTG
>NZ_QPEL01000346.1:0-680 GCF_008368965.1 Bacillus sp. AY2-1
AATTAATTCATAGTAAAACAAACTAATAATTTTAATATAATAATATTAAGAATATACATTTATTGATTATAATAAAATATAAATTGAATGCGAGGTTGTATTATGAACAAATTTAATAATGATAATATACCAGGTTTAGTTTCTGAAGAAAACGTTGAACTATTAAAAGTTATGGCTCATCCAATACGTCTACAAATTGTTAGTGAATTGGCTAAGAGCAAGAAATTAAATGTAACACAATTAACTAATATTTTGGATATTCCACAATCAACAGTATCGCAACATTTATCCAAAATGAAAGGGAAAGCACTGAAAGCTGAAAGAAAAGGGTTAGAGATATACTATCATATTCAAAACTCCAAAGCTGATAAAATCATACAAATACTAGGTCATGCTAATTAAATTGAAAAAATAGGTGGATGTACACCCAAACAGGGATTACAATTCACCTATTTTTTATTTTATAAAAAACATAAAAACGTTATAGTAAAATTTCTATAATTATAGTCCTTGTTCAACGTATTAAAGATTTTAAAGCGTATGTTATAGAATGTAACGCATCGGAAAAACTTTACAATATATTCATAAAAACCACGGTACCCTTTCTCGTTAAAACAAGAAAATAGTAACGTGCTTTTAACCTCATAAATTGTCTAAATCCTTAAGTTGATGGATGTGTG
>NZ_QPEL01000347.1:0-1073 GCF_008368965.1 Bacillus sp. AY2-1
TTCTAAAGCTTTCTACCTTTGCTTTAGACTCTATATCATTTACGTAAATCTCTTTTTGCTCTATCTCAAACTTTAAGAATTCGATGATTTTTAATTCATCATTTATCGAGTCAATATATTTTTTCAATATTTCATACTCATTTGATGTAATATCTTCAAAGTTTTGATGAATAAAAAACGAGTAGTTCTGTAAATTCCCCCAAAATATATTGAGTTCATCTAAGATTTTTGTTTTTGATTTATTTCCATTTCTTTCGCTTTGTTGTAGCTTAGGTTGGTATTCTGCATTTAATAATTCTTGTTTATGTTTTAACTCATTCTTTTTTAAGCTAATATGATTATGTTCAATGGAATAATCTTTTTTTAACTCTTGTAAATAGTCCTTAAAGTCCTTCCCATATCTTGCTAAACCTAAAATTTGTTCTAACTTAGAATAACGTTCAGTAGGTTTATTTCCTCTAACAAACTCCTCTAAATTTTCCTGTGACAAAATCAAAGTTGATTCTATAAATGAAAGTAAATCAATGGAATCAAGTAAATTGGGATCAGTTAACATCTGTTCATTAACTAACAATCGAACTATTTCTTTTTGTCCTTCTCTCAAACCTATTTGCTGACCATTTATAAATAATTTAGTAGAACCATTCTTTTTAATAGTTCTTTTAATAGTTAATTCTTCTTCATTATTAAAATCTATTTCAACGGATGCTTCATTCACATCATGCAAACGAGCATCACTATTTATAATATAATTAAACTGTAGATGTTCTGAAGATCCTGTATATCTAGAAATCTTTCCTGAAATAACCCAGTTAATGGAATCAAAAATCGTACTTTTACCGTGTCCACTCGGTCCTTCTACTACGATTACTTTTTTATTTGAAAAATCAAACTCATGTTTCCCTCTAAAAATACGAAAATTATCTAATATTATTTTTCGAATAAACATTTTAATCTCCTATTTCTATTAAGTTCTCTATTTTAATTTTACTAGCGTGCTTGTTACTCAAATAACTATTGAAATAATCATCCATTACTTTTTCTATACTTAAATTTCTTTCGCCCTCCATCTG
>NZ_QPEL01000348.1:0-505 GCF_008368965.1 Bacillus sp. AY2-1
GTCTTATAAGAAGGAATTCATTTAAGATATTAATTGAAAATATTGATTGGGAGGATGTTAGAAATGGAATTAAATAATGTGGATGGAATTAGTATAGAAAAAAGTACAAGTATTAACATGGAAGAAATGGAGTTATTGTTACTAGCTGATCCCTCAACAGAAGTAGTTAATGGATATCTTAAAAAGGGAGATTGTTTTGTTTTAAAAAAAGGTGCTGTTACTGTAGGTATTATGATTTTAATTCCTACCCGAACAGAAACGATTGAGATTATAAATATAGCAGTTTCCGAAAAAGAGCAAGGAAAAGGATATGGGAAATATTTACTTAGGTTTGCTATAGACTATGCTAAAAAAGAAGAATATAAAACTATAGAAATAGGCACAGGAAATTCTAGTTTAATGCAACTAGGCCTTTATCAAAAATGTGGTTTTAGAATAACCAGTGTGGATAAGGACTTTTTCTTACGAAATTATAATGAAGAAATATATGAAAATGGTATTCAAT
>NZ_QPEL01000349.1:0-825 GCF_008368965.1 Bacillus sp. AY2-1
AACATATATTACTAAATATATCTACATTTTATGCAATTATACATAACTAAATAAAGGTAAAAAAGTATAAAAAAACCTATTATATTATTCTATAAGTATTTTTTCTAAAATAAAATTTCTTGGTTGAGCTAAAATAGTTATTTTTAACCGTATACACATTAATTTGTAATCATTACAATTACAGAAATGAAATTTACGAATAACTATATTTATATAATTTTTTTCGGTTCATATTTTTATTTAACAGTAAATTATCGAGCATAATCGACAAAATTTTTCTATTTACGCATTAAAAATTTAATGTTTTAATGAACAACATAACTGGTATGACCAGACAGAAAGGAGAAGGTTACGCTAATAGGAATTATAGTGAAGTTATAAGTAACATTATGTCTTTAATAATTTTCTAAATAGTCAATTTATTTACGGGAGGTCAAGAATCAAATTGGTAATAAACGTGTTCTAAGTTTCTGCATAACAAAAGTGAAGTTATTCCGCAATAAAAGTATAAGCAATGTACAGTATAATTTCACCTTTTGTTGTCTACTAAGGAGTTTGCTGACAAAACTAAGAGGGATATTATCAAATTGAAATTAAACAATGTTATGACAAGATTAACTGTAAGCATTGGTTTATTGATCCTCACGATTCTGTAAGTTAAACCGCAACTTTAGGAAAGAATTAATAATTTACTACTCATAAGGTGCCTGATTCAAATATAGTTAATAAATTTTTGTTATTTATATTTAAAAAAATAGAGTATCGAAATGAGAGATAAATAAAATCCTTACATCCTATTAGAAGTAAAAAACAACGATATTAACG
>NZ_QPEL01000035.1:0-44583 GCF_008368965.1 Bacillus sp. AY2-1
CTAGACCAGCTCGGTTCTCTCGATCCTCCTTTTAAACTTTTATTGATATGAGAAAGCAAACTAGGAGCATAGCTTCTAGTTTGTACTTATTTAGTTATTGGGGGATGAAATATGAATGTTTTAGTAATTGGCCGCGGTGGGCGTGAGCATGCTTTAGCTTGGAAGTTTGCACAATCTGAAAAAGTAGAAAAGGTGTATGTAGCACCAGGTAATGAAGGTATGCGCGATGTTGCAACACCAGTTGATATTGATGAAAATGATTTTGATGCATTAGTTTTATTTGCTAAAGAGAATAAGGTTGAATTAACTTTCGTTGGACCAGAAATTCCACTTATGAATGGAATTGTTGATCGATTTAACGAAGAGGGACTTCGCGTATTTGGTCCGAATAAAGCGGCTGCTGTTATTGAAGGTAGTAAAGCTTTTACGAAAGAATTAATGAAAAAATATGATATTCCAACTGCGGCGTATGAAACTTTTACAGATTATGAAGAAGCAGTACAGTACATTCAAAAAGTTGGTGCACCAATCGTTATTAAAGCTGACGGCCTAGCTGCTGGTAAAGGCGTGACAGTAGCAATGACACTTGAAGAGGCATTACAAGCTGTGAAAGAAATGCTGCAAGATGTGAAATTCGGCGCGGCAAGTAAGAAGGTCGTTATTGAAGAGTTTTTAGATGGACAAGAATTTTCATTAATGGCATTCGTGAATGGAACAACTGTACATCCAATGGTAATCGCCCAAGATCATAAAAGAGCTTTTGATGGTGATAAAGGTCCAAATACGGGCGGAATGGGTGCGTATTCTCCAGTGCCACAAATTCCAGAATCAGCAGTTCAAGAGGCGATAAAAACGGTATTACATCCAACTGCTAAAGCGATGATTGCAGAAAACCGTTCGTTTACAGGCATTTTATACGCAGGTCTTATTTTAACAAATGATGGTCCAAAGGTAATTGAATTTAATGCACGCTTTGGTGATCCTGAAACAGAAGTAGTATTACCTCGCTTAGAAAACGATTTAGTTGATGTATGTAACGCTGTATTAGATGAAAGTGAGCTAACGTTACAATGGTCAGAGGAAGCAGTAATTGGTGTTGTACTTGCTTCGAAAGGATATCCAGAAGCATATAAAAAAGGTGACATTATTAAAGGATTAGATGCACTGCAAGATGCGATTGTTTTCCATTCAGGCACAGCGATGAAGCATGGTGATTTTGTAACAAACGGTGGCCGTGTACTATTTGTTGCTTGCAAGGCGAATAGTTTACAAGAAGCAAAAGATAAAGTATATAAAGAAATCGGTAAAATTGAGAGTGATGGTCTATTTTATCGAAGTGATATAGGATATCGTGCAATTGAGCATAAGATGACGAGAAGTTAATATGTAAAAATCCCGCTGAGGAATCAGCGGGATTTTTTATGCATCTTTATCTTTTTTTAATTTCCCTTTTTGCTTTGCCATTTCTCGAAGTAAATACTCGATGTGTGCATTGACGCTACGAAACTCATCATTTGCCCATTTTTCGATGACTGCGTGTAATTCAGGATCAATACGTAATGGAAAGCTTTTCTTTTTAGCCATAATTACTTATAGCCCTTAGTATAGGCTTCCTGTATTAATAACCGGTTGCGCACCTTTATCTGAAACGATGGCAACTAATAAGTTGTTTACCATATTTGCTTTACGCTCGTCATCGAGTTCCAGTACGCCTTCTTCATCTAACATATGGATTGAATCTTTGGCCATCTTCACAGCACCTTCAACAATTTCTTTTCTAGCAGCTAATACTGCTTTTGCTTGTTGACGTTGTAGCATTGCATGGGCAATTTCTGTTGCGTAAGCTAAATGCGTTAAACGAGTTTCCAATACTTCTACACCAGCAATTTCAAGACGTGCCTCTAACTCACGTTTTAATTCTTCAGAGATTTCTTCAGTATTTCCGCGTAACGTAATGCAAGTTTCATCTTGGAAATTGTCATATGGATATTTTGTTGCGACGTGGCGGATTGCCGTTTCGCTTTGAATTTCTACAAATCGATCGTAATGTTCAACACCGAACATTGCTTTTGCAGAATCAACTACTTTATATACGATAACAGCTGCAATTTCAATCGGATTTCCCTCAACATCGTTTACTTTTAATTTCTTACTATTAAAGTTTTCAACACGTAAAGATACAGTTTGACGGAATGCGAACGGAATCGTTAAAAATAAACCGTTTTGACGAATTGTTCCTAAATAATTACCAAAGAACGTAATAACTTTCGCTTGATTTGGTTGAACAATCCCGATACCCGTAGCGAGAATTGCGGCTAATACAATAGTTAGTGCTGCTCCTATAAAAATTTCTTGTGCAAGGAAAAATACACCGATAGCCGCTAAAATCAAAATTCCAATAATACCGAGAAAACCATTTACATAAAATACTTGTTTTTCTTTCATATGATCGCCTCCTGATATAAAAATGATATCACTTTTATATCATTTTAAGCAAGAGGTATGCACCTAATTTTCTGAATTTTATTGATTGATATCTTTTATATACATTTTAAGCTTAAAAAGGGAATATACGTTCTGTTTTTATGGTAAAATAAAGAAGACTTAACCGCCCACTGCAGCAGCTAAGTCCCTTTGAGAGCATCTTGCATCGTGACAAATGATTCAAAGCGGTTTTGCCAGGATTATTTCTTCAATCGCTGACTCAATCTCTTTGTCAGAAGCGTCATAACTTCCTTTTGACTTTGGCTTGTCATGAGAGGAAGTTTGATTCACTTCTTCTTTAGCATGTCCTTTTTCAGTAAAATTCATGCTAGGCATTTTAAATGCACTCATATTCATGTATTTTCCAAACTTCCACGCTTCAACAATAGGGCAGAAGCGAACAATTCCCTCTGCAACTTTCATTGCACCAATCCATAGAAAAATGTTAGACCAAGTGCACCATGGATTGCGTACAAGTTTAGTTGCACTACATCCGAAGAGGACAAGCCCAAGTGTAATTCGAATTAGAGCGTTTATTGTCCCGATGTTTTGCTTCATTAGAAAAACACTCCTTTTTATGAAAATTGAAATAGTAAATACTACTTCTCTTATTAGTATCCCGTGTGATTTTGGGGATATGTAATCCAACATTTGACGTTGAAAAAGATGTTGGAATGGGCGTGTGTGTCAGTAGCTTTTTTTGTTATAATGAAAGAATGCATAAAAAGAAGATGAAATTAAATCATTCTTTTTGAAAAATATTTAAAAAACAAGATGAAAACTAACTGTTATTTTAAACAGAACTATAGATATAACTAGAGAAAAGGAAGGGTGTTTTCATGTACGATATTTCCGGATGGAAACATGTATTTAAGCTTGATCCAAATAAGGAGTTAAGCGATGAACATTTAGAAATGATTTGTGAGTCTGGAACTGATGCGGTTATTGTAGGCGGAAGTGATGGGGTTACAATTGATAACGTATTACACATGCTAGTTAGCATTCGTAGATATGCTGTTCCTTGTGTATTAGAGGTCTCTGATGTAGAAGCAATTACACCAGGATTTGATTTTTATTACATCCCAAGTGTGTTAAATAGCCGAAAAGTAGAATGGGTAACAGGTGTTCATCATGAGGCATTGAAAGAATTTGGGGATATTATGGACTGGGACGAAATTTTTATGGAAGGGTATTGTGTTTTAAATCCAGAAGCGAAAGTAGCCCAGCTTACAGATGCGAAATGTGATTTAACAGAAGATGACGTTATTGCATATGCTCGTTTAGCAGACAAGTTATTACATTTACCGATATTTTATTTAGAATATAGCGGTACGTATGGAGAAGTTGAACTTGTTAAAAATGTAAAAGCAGAATTGAAACAAGCTAAGTTATACTATGGCGGCGGTATTTCTAATGCAGAACAGGCGAAAGAAATGGCACAATATGCTGATACAGTAGTTGTTGGAAATATTATTTATGATGATATAAAATCGGCGTTAAAAACAGTTAAAGCAGTAAAAGGAGAGTAGGTGCAGGCGTATATGAGTATGACAGATAAGTTATTAAACGGTTTAAATCCACAGCAACAAAAAGCGGTACAAACAACGAATGGACCACTTCTATTAATGGCAGGTGCAGGTAGTGGTAAAACACGTGTGTTAACACACCGTATTGCGTATTTGCTTGGTGAAAAAGGTGTAGCACCATGGAATGTATTAGCTATTACCTTCACAAATAAAGCAGCTCGTGAAATGCGCGAGCGTATTGATACACTTGTGGGACCAGAAGCAGAAGATATTTGGATTTCGACGTTCCACTCTATGTGTGTACGTATTTTACGACGTGATATCGATCGTATTGGCATTAATCGTAACTTTACAATCTTAGATTCAGGTGATCAGTTAACGGTAGTCAAAAAAATTATGAAAGAGCGCAATATTGATCCGAAGAAATTTGAGCCGCGCTCTATTTTAGCGGGTATTAGTAATGCGAAAAATGAACTGTTATCTGCGGATAAATATGCAAAAAAAATTACAATGGCTGATCCATATGAAAAATTAACGAGCGATGTATACACAGAGTATCAAAAACGTCTTTTGAAAAATAATTCATTAGACTTTGATGATTTAATTATGACGACGATTCAGCTATTTGAACGTGTTCCAGAAGTATTGGAGTTTTATCAGCGTAAGTTCCAATATATTCACGTTGATGAGTATCAAGATACGAATAAAGCGCAATATCTTCTTGTTAAACATTTGGCAGCGCGTTTTAAAAATCTTTGCGTTGTAGGTGACTCTGACCAGTCTATTTATCGCTGGCGTGGTGCAGATATTTCTAACATTTTGTCATTCGAAAAAGATTATGAGAATGCACAAGTAATTTTGTTAGAACAAAACTATCGTTCGTCACAAAATATTTTAAATGCAGCGAATGCTGTTATTGAAAAAAATACGAATCGTAAACCGAAGAAATTATGGACGGACAATCAAGTTGGGAGCAAAATTTCGTATTATCGTGCTGCAACTGAAAAGGACGAAGCATATTTTGTTGCGAAAAAAATTCGTGACGATCTTCAAATGGGGAAACGAAAATACACTGATTTTGCAGTACTATATCGTACGAATGCTCAGTCTCGTATGGTCGAGGAGATTTTCCTTAAATCTAACATCCCGTACAAAATTGTCGGGGGTACGAAGTTCTACGACCGTAAAGAGATTAAAGATATTTTGGCGTACTTACGTTTAATCGGTAATCCAGATGATGAAATTAGTTTTGCACGTATTATTAACATGCCAAAGCGTGGTATTGGTGCGACTTCTATTGATAAAATTATTAATTATGGTGTGCAAAACGGAATTTCATTAACTGCTGTATTTGATGAGATTGAGCATGTTGGAGTAAGTGCAAAAATTACAAAGGCAGTAAAAGAATTCGCAAGTTTATTACACAACTGGGTAAATATGCAAGAGTATTTATCTGTTACAGAATTAGTAGAAGAAGTTATTGAAAAAACAGGCTATCGCGATATGTTGAAAAATGAGCGTTCTTTAGAAGCGGAAGGTCGTTTAGAAAACTTAGACGAGTTCTTATCTGTTACGCAAACATTTGAATCTCAAAGCGAAGATAAGAGTCTTGTTGCATTCTTAACAGATTTAGCACTTGTTGCTGATATTGATCGTGTAGATGAAGACCCAACTGCTGGTGAAGAAGTTATCTTAATGACGATGCACTCAGCGAAAGGATTAGAGTTCCCGGTTGTCTTTATTGTTGGTTTAGAGGAAGGGATATTCCCTCATACTCGTTCTCTTATGGAAGAGGATGAAATGCAAGAAGAACGTCGTCTTGCTTATGTAGGTATTACTCGTGCAGAAGAAGAGCTATATTTATCTAATGCGCAAATGCGTACTTTATTTGGTAGAACAAGTATGAACGCTGCGTCTCGCTTCATTACAGAAATCCCGACAGAACTAGTGGAATCATTAAATGAAACAGCGCCGAAGCGTGAAAATTCGTTTGGTGCAAAAGGCAGAACAGCAAGTAGCAGTAAAATGACAACGACAACCACAACACGCTCTCGTTCAGCTTTCGCGCGTCCTGCAGCTAAGACGACAGGCGGTGAGCAAATTGGCTGGGCAGTAGGCGATAAAGCTTCCCACCAAAAATGGGGAATCGGTACAGTTGTAAGTGTAAAAGGTGAAGGTGATGCAAAAGAATTAGATATTGCGTTCCCAAGCCCGATTGGTGTTAAACGTTTGTTAGCAAAATTTGCACCTGTGACGAAACAATAGAAAGGAATGAGGATATGTCAAAAGAGATAGCAAAAAAACGTATAGAAGAACTGCGTGATTTGTTAAATACATTTAATTATCAATATCACGTATTAGACAATCCTTCTGTTTCTGATGCGGAATATGACCGTAATATGCAGGAGCTTATAAAATTAGAAGCAGAGAACCCAGATTTTATGAGTGAAGATTCTCCCTCCGTTCGCGTTGGGGGAACTATTCTTGATATATTCGAAAAAGTAACACATAAGTCACCAATGTTAAGTTTAGGAAATGCATTTAACGAAGGAGATTTACGTGATTTCGACAGAAGAGTACGTCAAGGAATTGATGATGCGAATGTAAGATATATATGTGAATTAAAAATTGACGGGCTTGCCGTTTCGCTTCATTATGAAAAAGGACGCTTCATTCAAGGGGCGACACGTGGTGATGGTGTAACGGGTGAAGATATTACTCAAAATTTAAAAACGATTAAAGCTATCCCACTTCGTTTAAATGAAGAAGTAACGTTAGAAGCACGAGGCGAAGCTTATATGCCGAAGCGTTCATTTGTTAAACTAAATGAAGAAAAAGAGCAAAATGGAGAAGATGTATTTGCGAATCCGCGTAATGCGGCAGCAGGCTCAATACGTCAACTTGATCCGAAAATTGCAGCGAAGCGTAACTTATCTATGTTTGTGTACGGTCTTGCGAATGTAGAAGAAAAAACAATTCCATCGCACAGTGAATCGCTTGATTTCCTAGGTGAACTCGGATTTAAGACAAATCCAAATCGCCGTACATGTGAAACAATCGAAGAGGTTATAGCTTATGTAGAAGAATGGCAAGAAAAACGTCCGCATCTTGATTATGAGATTGATGGAATCGTTATAAAAGTAGATGATGTTGCTCTTCAAGAAAGTCTAGGAACTACAGCGAAGAGTCCAAGATGGGCGATTGCTTATAAATTCCCGGCTGAAGAAGTTGTAACGAGATTAACAGGCATTGAATTAAGTGTTGGCCGAACAGGGGTTGTAACACCGACTGCAGAGCTAGAGCCAGTGAGAGTTGCTGGTACGATCGTTCGTCGTGCTTCTTTACATAACGAAGATTTAATTCGTGAAAAAGACATTCGAATTGGTGACTACGTTGTTGTGAAGAAGGCTGGAGATATTATTCCTGAAGTTGTGAACGTTATTTTTGATAAGCGTACTGGTGAAGAAGAAGAATACCGCATGCCAACGCATTGCCCAGCATGTGAGAGTGAACTTGTTCGTTTAGAAGAAGAAGTAGCACTTCGATGTATAAATCCAACTTGTCCAGCTCAAATTCGCGAAGGATTAATTCATTTCGTTTCAAGAAATGCAATGAATATTGATGGGCTTGGAGAACGTGTCATTACACAACTTTTTGATGCAGATTATATTCGTACATTTGCTGATTTATATGCATTAACGAAAGAGCAGTTATTACAGTTAGAACGTTTTGGTGAAAAATCAGCAACAAACTTAATACAAGCAATTGAAAATTCTAAAGAAAACTCGTTAGAGCGATTATTATTTGGTCTTGGAATTCGACACGTTGGAGCGAAAGCAGCACGTACATTTGCAGAGCACTTTGAAACGATGGATGAGCTTGTAAAAGCAACAGAAGAAGAACTAAAAGCAATTAATGAAATTGGCGAAAAAATGGCTCAATCTGTTGTGACATATTTTGATAATGAAGATGTATTAGAGTTATTACAGCAGTTTAAAGAGTATGGCGTGAATATGACATACAAAGGTATAAAAATTGCAGATTTACAAAATGTTGAATCTTACTTCGCAGGAAAAACGGTTGTTTTAACAGGTAAGCTAGAAGTTATGGGACGAAGTGAAGCGAAGAAGAAGATTGAGGCATTAGGTGGAAAAGTAACAGGAAGTGTTAGTAAGAGTACAGATTTGGTTGTTGCAGGTGAATCGGCTGGTTCGAAATTAGCACAAGCGGAGAAACATAATGTTGAGGTTTGGAATGAAGAGAGGTTCTTACAAGAGCTAAATAAGTAAGAGGTGCAAACTTACCATGAAAAAAATAGCATTAGCGGTATTAAGCCTTGGCCTACTTGTAAGTGGGTGTAGTGCAGGTGCCGACAAAGATGAAAAAGTGTCTGAGAAATCGGGGAAAGCAAAAGAACAATCAGTTGTCCCAAAATACGCTATGTCGGATGAATATTATAAGACGACTATTCCATTTTATGGTGGAAAGGCACGTGGTTTAGTCGTGCAAGGAGTAAATAATCGTCTTGATATAGATGAATTTGAAACAGGATTAATGCGTATTGCGAAGGAATCATTTAGTACGAAAGATCATTTCTTTAAAGGCGGAGATACTCTAGAGGCTCAATATGTACAAATGCTTGTTAAAAGAAAGCGTACAAATGCTGAACAGAAAGAACTAGAAGATACATTAAAAAAAGATGCAGTTAAATTTCCAAACATAGGATTAAATCCAGCTTTAGGTGAAGGATCCGAAATACTAGAAGAAAAAAACAAAAAAAATCCAATATATATTTCCAATATTTTAGAGCATGATTATTATGTGAAAAACGGCGACAAAGATGAGCGTAGCGGCATTGTAGTTGGATTAGCAATGAATTCAGTGCATTATTATAATGAAGAACATGGTTACCCACGTGAAGCTACAATCTCGAATGAAAAAATGTTAGCTGAAGGGAAAAAAATGGCGCAAGAAGTCTTGAAGTTTATGCATCAAAAAGATCCTGAAACAAAAAACCTTCCGATAACATTTGCAATTTATCGTCAGGCTCCGAAGGCGTCACTTGTGCCAGGTAATTTTGTTTCTTATGCAAATGTTGAAAAAGGTAGTGAAACGGTTGAAGATTGGAAACAAATTAATGAAAAATATTATTTGTTCCCATCAGAGCAAGCGAAAACAGATAATAAACGTGAAGATCTTGCAAGAGTATCCAACTTTAAGGCAAAACTAAGCGATTATTTCCAAGGCGACTATACAGCTGTTATTGGTACGGGTATGTATAGAGATGATGAATTAAGAGAAATGAAGCTTGATATTCCTGTCCAATTTAATGGAAAAGCTGAAATAGTTGGTTTTACACAATATGTGGCAGGGCTTGTTATGGAATACTTCCCGAATTATATGAAAGTACAAGTAACAATTAAATCTGTAGAACGCCCAGAAGCCATTATTATACGTGAAGCAAAACAAGATGAACCACTTGTGAAAATTTTAGATTAAATATGAAGGCTGTTCCTCTAAGGAACAGCTTTTTTTCTTATGCAATTTTGTTATAATTTAAAATGTTGTAAATAATAGGGGTAAGGGGTAAAGCTCATGGAAGAATTAAGTTTTCAAGTCATTATTTTATTAATTGCATTCGGTTTTTTAGCAGCTTTTATTGATTCGGTTGTTGGAGGAGGAGGGTTAATTTCGCTTCCGGCGCTTATGTTTGTTGGCTTATCGCCAGCTTCGGCAATTGCAACGAATAAATTAGCGGCAACGATGGGGACGTTTACGAGTGCGATGTATTTCATTCGATCAGGAAAAGTTGATTTTAAAATTGTAGGAAAGTTAATCCCGTTAACTATTGTTGGAGCTGTTGCAGGCGCTTTAGTAGTAAAATTTATTCCATCGGATATTTTACGCCCATTAGTACTTGTAATGTTGGTATTTATTGCTATTTATATTATTGCAAAAAAGAATTGGGGAAGTGTGTCTACCTATAAGAAGATGACGTAAAGAAAAACATTAATATTTTTCTTTGCTATTTTAATGATAGGATTTTATGATGGATTTTTTGGACCAGGGACAGGGTCGTTTTTAATTTTTGCATTTTTATTAATTGGCTTGGATTTTATTCAAGCGGCAGCATCTGGAAAACTTTTGAACTTTGTTAGTAATATTGTATCTTTAATTACTTTTTTATTTTTAGACATAATTCATTTTGAATACGGTATTATCATGGGATTATCAATGATCTTAGGTGCTTATTTTGGATCGAAGTTTGCGGTTCAAAAAGGTGTTGGATATGTAAGAACTTTATTTTTATTAGTTACTATATTATTGATCGGGAAAAATGTTTTGGAATATACTCATATTTTGTAGATTCATACGCATGTATGAATCTCTTTTTTTATTATATTTTAAAAATTTATTAATTTTTAAAATATAAGTCTAGGAATATTTGAATAAATCTAAATTATCGTGTAGAATAATGTTGTAAAATGTAAACGTTTTTCTAAGGGGAGGCTAAAAAAAATGGTAGTAGCATACAAACATGAGCCATTTACAGATTTTTCAGTGGAGGCTAACAAATTAGCGTTTGAAGAAGGTTTAAAGAAAGTAGAATCTTATCTTGGACAAGACTATCCATTAATTATTGGGGGAGAAAAAATCACTACAGAAGACAAAATTGTTTCTGTAAACCCTGCAAATAAAGAGGAACTTGTTGGTCGTGTTTCAAAAGCAAGCCGTGAGTTAGCTGAAAAAGCAATGCAAGTAGCGGATGAAACATTCCAAACTTGGAGAAAATCAAAGCCAGAAATGCGTGCAGACATTTTATTCCGTGCTGCAGCAATCGTTCGTCGCAGAAAACATGAATTCTCTGCTATTCTTGTAAAAGAAGCAGGTAAGCCATGGAATGAGGCAGATGCTGATACAGCAGAAGCAATCGATTTTATGGAATATTATGGTCGTCAAATGTTAAAATTAAAAGACGGTATTCCAGTAGAAAGCCGTCCAATTGAATATAATCGTTTCTCTTACATTCCATTAGGAGTAGGTGTTATCATTTCTCCTTGGAACTTCCCATTCGCAATTATGGCAGGTATGACAACAGCTGCTTTAGTTTCTGGTAACACAGTATTACTAAAACCAGCTAGTACAACTCCTGTAGTAGCAGCGAAATTTATGGAAGTATTAGAAGAAGCTGGCTTACCAGCTGGCGTAGTAAACTTCGTTCCAGGTAACGGTTCTGAAGTTGGTGACTACTTAGTAGATCATCCTCGTACACGTTTCGTAAGCTTCACGGGATCTCGTGATGTAGGTATCCGTATCTATGAGCGTGCAGCGAAAGTAAACCCAGGACAAATTTGGTTAAAACGTGTTATCGCTGAAATGGGCGGTAAAGATACAATCGTTGTTGATAAAGAAGCAGATCTTGAATTAGCAGCTAAGTCTATCGTTGCATCAGCATTCGGATTCTCAGGACAAAAATGTTCTGCATGTTCTCGTGCAGTAATCCATGAAGATGTATACGATCACGTATTAAATCGTGCTGTTGAATTAACGAAAGAATTAACAGTTGCTAACCCAGCAGTATTAGGTACAAACATGGGTCCTGTTAATGACCAAGCTGCATTTGATAAAGTAATGAGCTATGTTGCAATTGGTAAAGAAGAAGGTAGAATCTTAGCAGGTGGCGAAGGAGACGATTCTAAAGGCTGGTTCATCCAACCAACAATCGTTGCTGACGTTGCAGAAGATGCTCGCTTAATGAAAGAAGAAATCTTCGGACCAGTAGTAGCATTCTGTAAAGCGAAAGACTTTGATCATGCACTTGCAATTGCAAACAATACGGAATACGGTTTAACAGGTGCTGTTATTACTAACAACCGTGACCATATTGAAAAAGCACGCGAAGACTTCCACGTTGGTAACTTATACTTCAACCGTGGATGTACTGGTGCAATCGTAGGTTACCAACCATTCGGTGGCTTTAACATGTCTGGTACAGACTCTAAAGCTGGTGGACCTGATTACTTAGCACTTCACATGCAAGCAAAAACTACTTCTGAAACTTTATAAGAAATAGTAGAGGAGCTCTTCACAGAATGTGAAGAGCTCCTTTTAAAATTGAAATCCTATATATTACCATCGTTCGAAGGGAATGAGCTAAAACCTATTAATAGCGTGATAAACATGTGAACAGAAATAAAATGATGAGAAAAGTTGACTTATTAGTCATATTTTTTAGTATTCATTTTGAGAATTTCCTGTATAATACAATTTGAAAGAAAATCTATGGTTCGACAAGGAACACTCCTTTCAGTTTTGCTCACTGAAAGGAGTGTTTTTTTATGTAGCTAAAAATTCTTGCGTGCTTATTACATTTGCATATACGCCATTTAAACTAGCTAAAATTGTATTGTGAATATAAACAGCTGGTATAGTAGCGTTCTTAAAAGAAAGGTCTTTTGTAGCACAAGCGTCATGTATAACGGTACATTGAAAGCCAAAATCGAATGCAGCCCTTACTGTTGCATCGATACACATATGAGTCATCATCCCGCATACAACGACATGTTCAATATTTAAACGTTTTAATTGCTCTAGAAGATTAGTTTCTCGGAAGCTATTTGGATAATGTTTGACTATAACTGTTTCTTCTCTAAGTGGACGTACGCTTTCATGAATATGTACACCTTCTGTATTAGGTAGGAAAAAAGTAGCGTCATCTTTTATAGCTACGTGTTGGATATGAAAAATAGGTTCGCTGTTTGTTCTAAAGTGTTGTAATAACTGATTAGTATATTCGCTTGCTTCTACTGGATTACGCAATTCCATCTTTCCATTTGGAAAATAATCGTTTTGAATATCGACGAGTAAAAGAGCTGTTTTCATATATTTATCTTCCTCCGAGTTTCATATTCAAATAAATTTATTCAATTTGTAGAGAGGATTCTCCTGTTTAAAAATATGAGGAAGAAGAATTTTAAATAACCTTGAAAGTTACTATTTTTCAGATGAATATTCATCTGAAAATTTTAATAAAGGAATAATTAATATTTTTCTAAAAAATGTATTGACTCTTATTATTCTGAGTTCTATAATGAGAATTAATTAAACGACAATTAAATCGATACATTCTTATCCAGAGAGGTGGAGGG
Organism: Bacillus sp. AY2-1; assembly: GCF_008368965.1. Lineage (NCBI taxonomy): Bacteria > Bacillati > Bacillota > Bacilli > Caryophanales > Bacillaceae > Bacillus > Bacillus sp. AY2-1. The sequence continues at coordinate 13,160 of NZ_QPEL01000035.1, forward strand.
ACTGGCCCTACGATACCTCAGCAACGGGTTTTTTAATACCGTGCTAACTCCAGCAAGCCATATAAAGGCTTGGAAGATGAGAAGATGTGAACGAGTACATATAAGTGCTCTCCTTCTTATCTTTATGGTTGATAAGAAGGAGGGCACTTTTTATTTTACCTCGAAAGCTCTACTTTAAGTTTTTACAGCATATAGGAGGGGGAAAAATGATTTCTTTTAACAATGTAAGTAAAGTGTATGAATCAGCTGGGCAATTTGTTCATGCGGTGGAGGATGTAACATTATCAGTTGAGAAAGGCGAAATTTTTGGCATTATCGGTTTTAGTGGAGCTGGAAAGAGTACATTATTACGCTTAGTAAATATGTTAGAGAGACCGACGGCAGGAACGATTTCAATAGATGATAAAGATATTACATCATTATCGACGAAAGAATTACGCAAACTAAGACAAAGAATCGGAATGATTTTTCAAAGCTTTAATTTATTTAATTCAAGAACAGTGTTTGGGAATATTGCTTATCCATTAAAGTTAGCGAAATTGCCAAAGAACGAGATAAAGGAACGAGTGAATGAACTGCTGAGGTTTGTAGGGTTAGAAGATAAAGCAAACTATTATCCAGAACAGCTATCAGGGGGACAAAAGCAGCGTGTTGGTATTGCTAGAGCACTTGCGACATCGCCAGATATTCTTATATGTGATGAGGCAACATCAGCCTTAGATCCAGAAACGACGACAGAAATTCTAAACTTATTAAAGAAAGTAAATCGAGAATACAATTTAACAATTCTTCTTATTACACATGAAATGCATGTTGTGAAAGAAATTTGTCACCGTGTAGCTGTAATGGAGAAGGGAAAAGTTATTGAAGAAGGAAAACTGTTTGATGTTTTCACGCAACCAAAAACAAAGACGACTCAAAACTTTGTACGTTCTGTTATTAATGATCATTTACCAGAAAGTGTTCTAGCGAAAATTCAAAATGGTGGTCAAATTTATCGTCTAACATTTACTGGTGAGGAGACAGGACAGCCGGTACTATCATATATCGCAAAAAACTATAACGTTGATGTAAATGTACTGTACGGAAATATTATTGAACTTCAAAATGTGCTATTTGGAAATCTGCTTGTAGAATTGCAAGGTGAGCAGAGGGAAATTCAAAAAGCATTACAACATCTAAGACTGCAAGTGCAGCTGAAGGAGGTAGAAGCTCATGCGAGTTGATTGGAGTATATTTTGGCCGCGCATACTAGATGCGACGGGAGATACCCTCTTAATGGTAATTGTAACACTTATATTCGCTACAATTCTGGGTATACCTCTAGGTTTACTTTTATATGTAACGAGAAAAGGAAACTTTTTAGAAAATAAATGGGTCTTTTCTATTCTTAACATCATAATTAATACAATTCGTCCGGTACCATTCATTATCTTTTTAGTAGCTTTAAGCCCACTAACAAGAAGCGTTATTGGAACGACGATTGGAACAGCAGCGGCAATTTTCCCGATGACGTTAGTCGCATCAATTGGTATTGCTAGAATGGTTGAAACAAATCTTGTTTCCGTTCCGAAAGGAGTAATTGAAGCAGCGCAAGCAATGGGCGCCTCGCCAATTAGAATCGTTTTTGAAATCCTTGTACCAGAAGCGTTAGCACCATTAATCTTAGGTGTCACGTTTATGACAGTTGGTTTAATTGAATTTTCTGCAGTTGCTGGGCTTGTCGGTGGTGGCGGTCTTGGTGACTTGGCAATGACATATGGTTATCAACGTTTTGATACATCGGTTATGTTCGTAACGGTTGTTTTACTTATTATTCTCGTACAGATAGCTCAAAATTTAGGAAACTACTTTGCGAAAGTCTTGTTACGCAGATCATAAAAAGGAAGAGAGGAAAAGAAAATGAAGAAAATTTTAGCATTTGCATTATCAGCGATTGTAGGAATCTCAGCATTAAGCGGCTGCTCAAGTGGAGACACGGGTGCAGGAGCGAAAGAAAAAGTAGTTCGCGTCGGTGTAACTGGAACGGATGGAGACGCTTGGGAAATTTTGAAGAAAAAAGCTGAAAAAGAAGGGATTAAAGTTAAACTGATTGAGTTCTCTGATTACACAACGCCAAATAAAGCGTTAGCTGATGGAGATATTGAATTAAACTCATTCCAGCATATTGCTTTCTTAGAGCAATTAAAAAAAGAGCATAAGTTAGATATTACAGCTGTTGGTACAACGCAAATTGCACCAATGGGTTTATACTCTGAAAAATATAAGAAAGCAAATGAAATCCCAGATGGTTCAGAAATTGCAATTCCAAACGATCCAACGAACCAAGCACGTGCATTAAAACTTCTTGATGCAGCTGGATTATTAAAGCTTAAAAAAGATTTTGGCTTATTTGGAGATCCAAGCGGCATTGCTGAAAATCCGAAGAAATTAAAAATCACGCCGGTTATCGCACAGCAAACACCTCGTGTATTAAAAGATGTAGCAGCTTCAGTTATTAATAACGGTGTTGCTGGTCAAGCTGGATTAGATCCAGCGAAGGATCCTATTTTCTTAGAAGATCCAAAGAATGAAAATGCGAAGCCTTATATTAATATTTTCGCAGCTCGTACGAAAGATAAAGATGATCAAACACTGAAAAAAGTAATTGAATTATATCATTCAAAAGAAGTAACAGATGCAATTAAGAAAGAAACAAATGATGGTTCAATTTCAGTTGACCTTTCACTTGAGGAGCTTGAAAAAATCGTAAAATAATGATTGGGTTTAATGGACTAACAGAAGGAACCCCTCCGCTGTTAGTTCGTTCAACATATAATCTACTTAACAAACGAACCCTAATTCTGTACCTTCCAATTTTGTATAACGTAGAATCCAATGTTTGTTAAGTAGAGTAATGGACCAGGAGTTTTCCTGGTCTTTTTTTATGAATGAAAGTAGATAGCGAACAGTAAGGTAATCCAAATTATAATGGGATAAGAAAATAAGCTGAAAAGGAGTGTAATTACGAATTGCTTTTGATGAATTAAGTGTTTTTTTGATAAAAAAAAGAAAATAGAAAAGAGAGTAATGAAAAATGCTGATATTACGCCGGGGTTATAGGAGCGATAAATGAAAAACAAAATAATATGTTGAACAGAGTTAAAGAAGATGGCCCCTTGTATAAAAATAATCCAGCATATAGAAGACAAGAAGTTAAGTTGATATAGAAAGACGATAAGTAATACAAAGATTGTTAATACGGAAATGGCAATGAAGAATTGTTGGCTAGTTATAATACGGATTGAAAATTGATTAGCAAGATATTGTGGCATTTGGAAAGCTTCTTCAAGGTTATGAATGAAAAATAATAAGGGAATGATCCAGAGTATAGTAGTGGAATGCTTTTTCATCAACTTACATCACTCCAATAAAGTATAGAAAGCCTAAAAAAGGCCCTCTATACAGAGATAGTTATTCAATTATGATATTTTTTAAATTAACATCATGATGCTCTCGTTCTTTCGGATAAGCAGCTAGTTCCTCTTGTAAAATATTTAATATTTGCTTAGCTGATTGCTGGATTGGATTAGGTAGCTCTTCTAATATATGCATCCCGACTTTTACTTTTGTACGAATTACCCTTCGTAGTAATTCCTCATGCATGTACTACACCTCCAAAGCGAATATTTAGTACATCTTCTTCAAATTTTGCTCCTTGAATAGAAAGGTGTGTTAATGTTTTGGGTAACGTGATGTTCCGTTTAACAGAACCGGCTCGAATAATAAGTTCATCACCTTTTTGATTTAATGAAAGTTCACTTTTATTTGAGAAGGGAATAGAAAGAATGAAAATATAATCATCGCCATCTTTTTTTACATATTGTGTGCGGCCGTTAAATTTCACTTCAGTAGGACAATGATCAGTTTTAAATAAAGCATCTCCTACACGCTCTAACATAGGTAAACCAACAACTTCTTGTTCAAACATTGGAGCTTCGTAAATAGGAAGCGGCTGAAAACTATCTTGAATTAATGTTTTATATTTTTTTTGAGTATCTTTCCATGCTTGAAAATAAGGATCGGTGACAGTGTTAGGGATGACGCGGTTAATCATAATGGCATCTACGTTATAATCGTATAAATTTAAATAAGTAAAGCTACGCTGAGCTTCTTTAATGACCATTTTTTCGGGATTTACAACGATGCGGATACTTGTTATTTCTCGGTTTGATAAAATATCTCTCATTTCTCCGAGCTGTTCAAGTGTATTCGTTAATTCGTCCATAATATCATCGGTTGGAAGAGGAACACCAAGAAGTGGTTGAGCTACAGGGCGAACAACTTTTAAAACTTTTCTTTTAATAGGAAAGAGTTTTTCCATCCACCAGCTGAGCATGTCTGGAAAGCTGAGCATTGCTAATGTTTCTCCTGTTGGAGCACAATCAATGATAATAACATCATATGTGTTTTGTTTATAATAATCGAGTACGCGAAGTAAGCTAATTAAATCTTCCATACCAGGAAACATCGTTAACTCTTCTGTTGTAATATCATCAGCTGCTTTGGAAGTGAAGAGTAGCGTAATATATTTCTGTAATTTCCCCCAGCCTTTTTCCATCTCATAAATCGTATTAATTTCTTGTGCCCACAAATTTTCACGAATTTCTAATGGCTCAGAAGATAGCTTTATACCAAATGAATCTCCTAAACTATGAGCAGGATCTGTACTCATTACTAATGTTTTTAATCCTTGTTTTGCGCTTTGAAGCGCTGTTGCTGCTGAAATGCTAGTTTTTCCTACGCCGCCTTTACCTGTATACAAAATAATTCTCATTATTCTATCCCCTTTGTTTCGAGTGTCGAATATTACGAGTATCGAAATAAAATATTGAATAAAAACCCAACTAGGGTTTTATTCAATCGGAATGTTTTTCATTTTAGGTGTAGAAACCTTTTCTTCTGTTTTTTGCTGTGACGTAGCGATGTGATTCATGATCTTTTGGAAGATTTGTAGTAAGAATGCTTTTTCTTCTTCTGATAATGCTTCTGTCACTAGGTTAAAGTAATGGGCTGCATTTTGTTTTACTTCTTGGACGAGCATTACGCCGTTTTCTGTTAAACGAATTAATACAATGCGTCGGTCGTTTTCATCACGGTACCTTTCAATATAGCCCTTTTTTACGAGGCGATTTACAACACCTGTCGTTGTACTCATCGGTATATCAAGAAGGTCAGCAATTTTTGTCATTGTAATATCTGTATTTCGCTCCATCCAAAGTAAACAAAATACTTCTGTTTTAGAAAGTGTTAAATCTAGGCTTACCCATTCTTCAGGATAGAAAAGTTTCTTGGCGTTATCTAGCAGTAAGTCTAAAAAATGTTCATATTGCAACAATTAATTCCACTCCCGTATATTTCGAGGTTCGTAATATTTATTTTTATTTTATGTAGAATAGAAATAATTGTCAATGCTTTTAATTGATTTTTCAGATTAAAAAGAAAACTATCTTTAAAATAGTATTCTTTTATGATAGATTTATAAATATAAAACTAGAATTTACATAAAAATCCATCATGGTAAATATACTTATCTATAATGGGTATACAGCTAACGAGGGGGAGAACGATGAGAAGACGTAATACGCAAGCGTTCACATTTTTAGCATGGACTTCATTTGTTTGTGCGCTTTCAGGTATGCTAATTGGGATTTATACGTTAGATGAAACGCTTAGTGTAAAAGGATACTATTTAATTGGAACACTATTTTTAACGATGTCTTGTTTTGTGTTACAAAAAACAATTCGTGATAATGAAGAAGATAACGAGAGATTTCCGAAAAATAAACCGTTAGATAAAGAGTAAATTGTAAAGAAAGGCATTTGCCTTTCTTTTTTTATGTAAAAATGGCGTAAGTGCCGTGTGTTGACTTGCTTGAAGTACTGAAAATTTGGTATCATCAATAGTATTGTAGATTGAACGATATATTATGGAGGTGGCCTAGCCGTGTCAAGAATTTCCGTTGAGAATGTAAAGCACGTAGCACATTTAGCACGTCTTGCAATTACTGATCAAGAAGCTGAAAAATTTCAAAAACAACTAGATGCAATTGTTACATTTGCAGAACAGTTAAATGAATTAGATACAACAGATGTAAAACCAACAACTCATGTATTAACTATGAAAAATGTTATGCGTGAAGATGTACCAGAAAAAGGTTTACCAGTCGAAGAAGTATTAAAAAATGCACCGGATCACAAAGATAATCAAATCCGTGTTCCAGCAGTATTAGAATAGAGGAGGGGAATTTCGATGTCATTATTTGATCATTCAGTATCAGAGTTACATAAGAAATTAAACAACAAAGAAATTTCCGTTACGGATTTAGTAGAAGAATCTTACAAACGTATTGCGGATGTTGAAGATAACGTAAAAGCTTTTCTTACATTAGATGAAGAAAATGCACGCGCAAAAGCGAAAGAATTAGATGCAAAAATCGGCGCTGAAGATAATGGTTTATTATTCGGTATGCCGATTGGTGTAAAAGATAACATTGTAACTAACGGCCTTCGTACAACTTGTGCGAGTAAAATGTTAGCAAACTTCGATCCAATTTATGATGCGACAGTTGTGCAAAAGCTAAAAGCTGCTGACACGATTACAATCGGTAAATTAAACATGGACGAGTTTGCAATGGGTTCTTCAAATGAAAACTCAGGATTCTACGCTACGAAAAACCCATGGAACTTAGATTACGTTCCGGGCGGATCTAGTGGTGGTTCTGCAGCAGCTGTAGCAGCGGGAGAAGTACTATTCTCTCTAGGTTCTGATACGGGTGGTTCTATCCGTCAGCCGGCTGCATATTGCGGTGTTGTAGGTTTAAAACCAACTTACGGACGCGTATCTCGTTACGGATTAGTAGCATTCGCATCTTCACTTGACCAAATCGGACCGATTACACGTACAGTAGAAGACAATGCATACTTATTACAAGCTATTTCAGGTATTGACCGCATGGATGCAACTTCTGCAAATGTTGAAGTTGGAAACTATTTAGCTGGTTTAACAGGCGATGTTAAAGGTTTACGCATTGCTGTACCGAAAGAATACTTAGGCGAAGGTGTTGGCGAAGAAGCTCGTGAGTCAGTACTAGCTGCTTTAAAAGTATTAGAAGGTATGGGCGCAACTTGGGAGGAAGTATCTCTTCCGCACTCTAAATACGCTCTAGCAACGTATTACTTATTATCTTCTTCTGAAGCATCTGCTAACCTTTCACGCTTTGATGGCGTGCGTTACGGTGTTCGTTCTGATAATGTAAATAACTTATTAGATCTTTACAAAAACACACGTAGTGAAGGTTTCGGTGATGAAGTTAAACGTCGTATTATGCTTGGTACATTTGCCCTTAGCTCTGGTTACTATGATGCATATTACAAAAAAGCACAACAAGTACGTACATTAATTAAAAATGACTTTGAAAATGTATTTGCTAACTATGATGTTATTATTGGACCAACAACACCAACTCCGGCATTTAAAGTTGGAGAAAAAGTTGACGACCCAATGACAATGTATGCAAATGACATTTTAACAATCCCAGTAAACTTAGCGGGTGTTCCAGCGATTTCAGTTCCATGTGGATTCGGTGCTAACAACATGCCACTTGGTCTACAAATCATTGGTAAACACTTCGATGAAGCGACAATTTACCGCGTTGCACATGCGTTTGAGCAAGCAACAGACTATCATACAAAAAAAGCAAGTCTGTAAGGAGGCGAGCATAGATGAATTTAGAAACAATTATTGGTTTAGAGGTTCACGTTGAGTTAAAAACAAATTCGAAAATTTTCTCTGCGAGTCCAACAGAATTCGGAGCGGAGCCAAATACACAAACAAGTGTAATTGACTTAGGATACCCAGGGGTACTTCCTACTTTAAATAAAGAAGCAGTTAACTTTGCAATGAAAGCTGCAATGGCATTAAACTGTGAGATCGCAACGGAAACGAAGTTCGACCGTAAAAACTATTTCTATCCAGATAATCCGAAAGCTTACCAAATTTCTCAATTTGATAAGCCAATTGGTGAAAATGGTTGGATTGAAATCGAAGTAGACGGTAAAAAGAAACGTATCGGTATTACACGTCTTCATTTAGAAGAAGATGCTGGTAAATCAACGCATACAGCTGATGGTTCATTAGTAGACTACAACCGTCAAGGTATGCCTTTAATCGAGATCGTATCTGAGCCAGATATGCGTACGCCAGAAGAAGCATATGCATACTTAGAGAAGTTAAAATCAATCATTCAATATACTGGTGTATCTGATTGTAAGATGGAAGAAGGTTCTCTGCGTTGTGATGCGAACATTTCTCTTCGTCCAGTTGGACAAGAGAAGTTTGGTACAAAAGCGGAACTGAAAAACTTAAACTCATTCACTTACGTACAAAAAGGTCTTGAGCACGAGCAAGTGCGCCAAGAAAAAGAACTGTTATCTGGTGGTATCATCCAACAAGAAACACGTCGTTATGATGAAGCAACGAAGAAAACAATCTTAATGCGTGTGAAAGAAGGATCTGACGATTACCGTTACTTCCCTGAGCCAGACTTAGTTGAACTTTACATCGACGATGAGTGGAAAGAAGCAGTTCGAGCTTCTATTCCAGAACTTCCAGATGCGCGTAAAGCTCGCTACGTTGCAGAAATTGGCTTACCAGCTTATGATGCACACGTATTAACATTAACGAAAGAAATGTCTGATTTCTTTGAAGCGACTGTTGCAGACGGTGCTGATGCGAAATTAACATCGAACTGGTTAATGGGTGAAGTACTTGCATACTTAAACAAACAACAAAAAGAATTAAAAGACGTTGCATTAACGCCTGCTGGTTTATCTAAAATGGTTCAATTAATTGAAAAAGGTACAATTTCTTCTAAAATTGCGAAGAAAGTATTTAATGAATTAATCGAAAAAGGTGGAGACCCAGAAGAAATCGTTAAAGCGAAAGGTCTTGTTCAAATTTCTGACGAGGGTACACTTCGTAAAGTTGTAACAGAAATTCTTGATAATAATGGGCAATCTATCGAAGACTTTAAAAACGGTAAAGACCGTGCAATTGGGTTCTTAGTTGGTCAAATTATGAAAGCTACAAAAGGACAAGCAAATCCACCGCTTGTTAACAAAATCTTACTTGAAGAGATTAATAAGCGATAATAGTAGTGACTTTTAAAGATTAAGCAGAAAAACACCCGTACATGGGTGTTTTTCTAGGTTAATCAAACGTTTGTTTAAATGAGACAAAATCGTTTAAACAAACGTTTGATTAACTGTCAAAAGTGGAAAAATGTTTGTATAGCAACTATGGTATGATAGTTGCAAAAAGGTGGGAATAATGATAAATCTAAACATAGAGGTTTTTTTCATCTCATGAAATAATAGATAGTTATTATTCGTTATATGTAAATTTTTATGGAAGAATGGATAGAAATAAAGTGAAACTTTAATCAGTGGGAGGTTCATCCAAAGCTGATTATTAGCCCACACCAATCGGGCATTTACTGCCCACAAATAGCGGGATAAATTTTTTGGTCAAATAAAACAAAACCATTGAAATGAATATTTACTTTTGATGGACTACACGAATCGGGTTCTTACTGCCTGTTTGAGCGGGATAAAAGAAGGATAGCAAGATGAGAGGAGGTAGGCATGGGAATACTGAATAGAAGTTCGGTATGTTCTTTTTCGATGCATAAAGAAATTTCCTGTGCTAATAAATGATGAAGCGAGCAAGAATTATTTATAATCCTACTTCTGGGCGTGAGCTATTTAAGAAGAGCTTACCAGAAGTATTACAAAAATTAGAACAAGCTGGCTATGAGACATCTTGTCATGCGACAACGGGTCCTGGAGACGCTACTGTGGCGGCGAGGCAAGCTGCGGATCGTAAGTTTGATGTTGTTATTGCCGCTGGTGGCGACGGTACATTAAATGAAGTAGTAAACGGTTTAGTTGGACATGAATTCCGCCCGAAATTTGGAATTATTCCAGTTGGAACGACAAATGACTTTGCACGTGCGATTGGTGTACCTCGTTCTATTGAAGAGGCAGCAGATATTATTTGCGAAGGAAAAACAGTGCCATTAGACCTCGGTAGAGCGAACGATACATATTTTATTAACATCGCTGGTGGCGGTCGTATTACAGAATTAACATACGAAGTACCGAGTAAGTTAAAGACAGTATTAGGACAACTTGCTTATTACCTAAAAGGTATCGAGATGTTACCATCATTGCATCCGACATATGTTGAAATTGAGTATGATGGAAAGTTACTACAAGAAGAAATTACGATGTTTTTAATTACGAATACTCGTTCAGTAGGTGGATTTGAAAAGGTAGCACCGTATGCATCTATTAACGATGGGTTATTTGACCTATTAGTACTGAAAAAAGGTTCTATCGCTGATTTAATTAAAGCAGCAACACAAGCACAACGTGGTGAACATATTAATAATCCAAAAGTGTTATATACACAAGCGAACCGAATTAAAGTACATTCACCAGATAAACTAATGATTAATTTAGATGGTGAGTATGGTGGAGATGCACCGATGGAATTCGAAAATATATATCATTGTTTAGAACTATTTGTTCCTGAACATCAAGAGGATGCCTTGTAAAGGCATCCTTTTTTACTTTGTTAAAATGAATTGTAAATTGGGAGTTAGTTTGATTTTTATGGTATTTTTACAATTCTTTTATTTTACATCCATATTTTATTGATACACTGGAGGAGATAAGAAACGAGAGGTAGGATGCTATGGAGAAGGTAAAAGCAATACTATTTGATAAAGATGGGACATTAATGGATTTTCATTCAATTTGGATAAAAGTAGCTGAAGAACTTGTAGCTGAATGTATAAGTTTATATCATTTACCAAGTACAATAGGGCAGACCTTATTAGAAGAGATTGGTGTAGAGGGAGCATTTGTTAATCCGAGGAGTGCAATAGCTGCTGGAACAAGCCTTGATGTAGCGAAGGGGCTTTGTAATTATATTGAGTCTGCTAGAGAAGAAGAGATGCATCATTGGGTAAGTGAGAAGTTATTTTCCCTTATGTATGAGCATCGTTCGCATATGAAAATGACAGCAGATTTACCGAAAGTGTTACAGGCATTAAAAGATAAAGGATTTATATTAGGGGTTGTCACGGCGGATGATTTCGCACCAACAGAATTATTTTTAAAACAATATAAGTTGGAGAACTTTTTTGATTATATTATAGCCTCGGATACATTCCTTGCGCAAAAACCAGATAAAAAGATTATAGAAGTGTTTTGTGAGAAATTTAATTTAGAATCATGTGAGGTTGCGGTTGTTGGAGATACGCCAACTGATTTACATTTAGCTAAAAATGGTGGTGATTGCTATGCAATTGGGGTGCTATCTGGTACGGGAGACCGTCCAACATTAGAACCACTTGCTGATTTAGTGTTAGATTCTGTTGGAGAGTTTATTTCTCAATCGGGTGAGTTTTTCTGGGAGAAAGAAAAGTCTAATGTGTAAGGAAAATAAGTCTATAAAGACTCTTAATGAGTCTTTATAGACTTATTTTTTATGCCTGGATACAAAGAATATAGGATAAATGCTAGAAAGGAAAGTTGGCATACATTTTGCAATAAGAAGAGAAAACAATGTAAAGAAAAGGATGGGGTACGCAATGAACACAAAAAAATTTGCTAAAGTAAATGAACAAATTCCAGGACCGAAAGCGGCATCTTTATTGGAACGCCGTCAAAATATAGTACCAAAAGGAGTAAGTAACGGCATCCCAACGTTTGTACAATCTGCAAATGGTGCTCTTGTAACGGATGTTGATGGCAATCAGTACATTGATTTTGCAGGAGCAATCGGGACAATTAACGTAGGACATTGTCATCCAACGGTTAAAGAAGCGCTCCATAAACAAGTCGATCAATACATTCATACTGGATTTAATGTCATGATGTATGAGCCATATATTGAATTAGCGGAAAAGCTTGCGGCATTGGCACCAGGAAGTTTCGATAAGCAAGTCCTATTTTTAAATAGTGGTGCAGAAGCAGTTGAGAACGCGGTGAAAATCGCTCGTAAATATACGAAGAGACCTGGTATTATCGCATTTTCTAAAGGTTTCCACGGGCGTACATTAATGACAATGACGATGACAAGTAAAGTGAAGCCATATAAATTTGGGTTTGGTCCCTTTGCTCCAGAAGTATATAAAGCGCCATTTCCATACGAATACCGTCGCCCAGAGGGATTAACGGAAGAGCAGTATGATGATTTTATTATTGAAGAGTTTAAGAACTTCTTCATATCGGAAGTAGCACCAGAAACAATTGCAGCTGTTGTAATGGAACCTGTTCAAGGGGAAGGTGGATTTATCGTCCCAAGTAAGAAATTTGTTCAAGAAGTACGCCGCATTTGTTCAGAGAACGGCATCTTATTTGTAGCGGATGAAATACAAACAGGCTTTAGTCGTACAGGAAAATATTTTGCAATTGATCACTATGATGTCGTTCCAGATTTAATTACAGTGTCTAAATCATTAGGGGCTGGTGTACCGATAAGTGGTGTCATTGGACGTAAAGAAATTATGAATGAATCTGCACCAGGTGAACTTGGTGGAACGTATGCAGGAAGTCCATTAGGATGTGCGGCTGCATTAGCTGTTCTCGATGTAATAGAAAATGAGAAACTAAATGATAGAGCGATAGAATTAGGAAAAGTCGTAATGAACCGATTCGAAGAGATGAAAAATAAATATCATTGCATCGGTGATGTGCGTGGGTTAGGCGCAATGTGTGCATTTGAGGTCGTTCAAGATTGTAAGACTAAAGCACCTGACAAAACGTTAACGGCTAATCTATGTGCAGAAGCAAATAAGCGTGGGTTACTTTTATTATCAGCAGGAACGTATGGAAATGTTATACGTGTGTTAATGCCTTTAATTATTACAGATGAGCAACTTGAAGAAGGATTAACAATAATTGAAGAATCGTTGCAAGCTTGTTATGAGCAAACAAACATCGCTCGCGTTTAAAAACTGAAGTATAAATAGCAAACATTCTAGCTGACTCTATATTAAATGCAGAAAATTCACTTTATAATAAAGGTAGTGAAGTGAATCGATGGATTTGAAGTTAGGGGTGGCTAGGATGGTTGCAGAAAAGGAACGAGTGTTAATGGATTTAAAAGATGTATTTGAATATGCGTTTGACGAAATTTTTGTTACAGATGAGCAAGGGATCGTTGTGCGTGTAAATAGTACATGTGAAAGGCACTACCAACTAGCTGCCGAAGAGTTAGTGGGTAAGCATGTAAAAGAACTACAAAAGGATGGAATCTTTTATCCATCAGCGACATTAGAAGTGATTGAAAAAAAGAGGCCAATTGAACTCGTTCAAACTACAAAATCAGGAGAGTATTTACACGTTCGTACAAGGCCTGTTTTTGATGATGAGGGAAATTTAAGAAGAGTGATTAGTTATTCTCGCGACCTTACTGAACTCTATCAATTACGTCAAAAGGTAGAGGAAATGGATAATCAGCTAAAAACATATAAAAAAGAATTAAGAGAAACATATGAGCATGAAGGACTTATTTTTAAAAGTCTAGCTATGCAAAAAATAGTCGATACAATCAAAAAAGTATCTGTAGTGGATAGTACTGTTCTCGTTTTAGGCGAGACTGGAGTAGGAAAAAGTCGATTAGTACGCCATTTACATGAGGTGAGTCATCGGAAGAATGAAAGTTTCTATGAAATTAATTGTGCGGCATTGCCAACTAATTTAATTGAATCGGAGCTTTTTGGATATTCAGGTGGATCTTTTACAGGTGCAAATCGTGAAGGGAAAAAGGGACTATTAGAATCCGCGCATAAAGGAACTCTTTTTTTAGATGAAATCGGTGAAATGCCGATTGAAATCCAAGCAAAGCTTTTGCAAGTATTGCAAGAAAAAACATTTCGTCCTATAGGCGGAAGAGAATTAAAAAAAGTGGATGTTCGAATTGTCGCGGCAACAAATAGAGATTTAAGCGAGATGGTGAAACAAGGAACATTTCGGAAAGATTTATACTATCGTCTGAATGTCATTCCAATTGCAATTCCCCCGCTTAGGGAAAGAACAGAAGATATTTTACCGCTTATTTATCATTACTTGCAGCACTTTAATAAAAAGTACGGACGTGATGTGAAACTAGCACCGGGTACATTACAAATGTTTGTTGGATATCCGTGGGAAGGAAACAATAGAGAAATAGAGAATGTAATTGAGAGAATTGTTATTACTGTCGATGATGTTGTAACGGTAGAGGATTTGCCACTCTCTATGCAAGAGGCTGCAGTTGAACAATCGGGGCAAAGCCTTTATAAAATGCTGGAAGAGGTAGAGAGAAATATTATTCTTAAAGCGTATAAAACGTATGGATCAAGTTATAAAGTGGCTGAGTTTTTGCAAATTAGTCAATCTGCTGCTACTAGGAAAATTAAGAAGTTCATAGAGGGGGAAGAAAACATTGGATAAAAAGGCGACTTTCGTAAGTATAGATAAAAAGGCGATGTATATAAATGGTGAGTGGATTACACTACAAGAACAAATTGAAGTAAATAATCCTGCGACGAAGGAAATATTTGCAACTGTACCAAAAGGCGGAGTAACAGAGGCAAAGCAAGCTGTTGATGCTGCACATGAAGCTTTTAAAACGTGGTCTAAGTTAACGGCAGCGGATCGTGCAGCGAAGTTAAAAAAGTGGTTCACACTTATTGATGAAAATAAGGAAGAGATCGCAGCGATTATGACGAAGGAACAAGGAAAGCCGTTTGCAGAAGCGCTTGGTGAAGTAAATTATGCAAATAGCTTTGTTGAATGGTATGCAGAAGAGGGGAAACGTGTATATGGTGAAATGATTCCTGCTTCTCATCCGAATAAGCGCATTTTAGTTATGAAGCAACCAGTTGGCGTTATGGCAGCTATTACACCATGGAACTTTCCAGCTGCTATGATTACGAGAAAGGTAGCCCCAGCGCTTGCAGCAGGCTGTACAGCAGTTGTAAAACCTGCAAGTCAAACACCACTAACTGCATTAAAATTAGCTGAATTAGCACATGAAGCGGATATTCCAAAGGGTGTAATTAATATCGTAACAGGTAGTGCAAAAGCAATTGCTGATACGTGGATGGAAGATGGTCGTGTGCGAAAAGTGTCCTTTACAGGGTCAACGGAAATCGGAAAAGAGTTAATGGCTAGTGCGGCGCAAACGATGAAAAAAGTTTCACTTGAGTTAGGTGGTCACGCTCCGTTTATCGTAATGAATGATGCAGATTTAGATAAAGCAGTAGAAGCGGTGATTGGTTCGAAATTCCGTAACGCAGGACAAACGTGTATATGTACAAACCGAGTATTCGTTCAAGAAGAAGTATACGAAGTATTTGTAGAGAAGTTCCAAAAGGCAGTAGGGCAGTTGAAAGTAGGAGACGGTTTCGGTGACGGAACGACTGTCGGACCACTTATTGATGAGAATGCAGTTTCAAAAGTACAAGAACATATTGAAGATGCTATTCAAAAAGGTGGAACAGTTTTATATGGTGGTCAAAAGGTCGCAGAGTTAGAGGGACATTTCATTCAACCGACTGTAATTGGGTTGGCAAATGATACGATGCTTTGTATGAACGAAGAAACATTTGGGCCAGTGGCACCAGTTGCGAAATTTAAAAAAGTTGATGAAGTAATCGAACGTGCAAATAATACACCATACGGTTTAGCTGCGTATATTTTCACGAAAGACATTAGCCAAGCATTCCAAATTAGTGAAGCGCTAGAGTACGGTATTATTGGTCTAAATGACGGTCTTCCATCAGTTGCACAAGCACCATTCGGTGGCTTTAAAGAAAGTGGTATCGGCCGTGAAGGAGGCCATTTCGGCATCGAGGAATATTTAGAAATTAAATATATTTCATTAGGACTATAAGTAGTATACTAGAATCTCTATAAGGTAACAGAGAAGGAGATTCTAGTATGGTATATTGGCTATTATTACTTGTTACAATTATTTTTGAAGTGGCTGGAACAATTGCGATGAAACTATCAAATGGTTTAACAAAGCTCGTTCCAAGTGTATTGATTTTCGTATTTTATGGAATTTGTTTCAGCGTGTTCGCCATCGTTGTGAAGAAGATTCATTTAAGTATTGCTTATGCTATTTGGTCTGGCGTTGGAACATTACTTATTACAATCATTAGTGTGTATTTTTTTAAAGAGCACATTAGCTTATTCCAAGCATTTTGTATTCTTTTTATTGTTTTGGGTGTCATTGGTCTTAAGGTTTCATCGGCATCCTGAAAGCTATCTTTTGTAGAAGATAGCTTTTTTCTATTTGTGCAGTTAGCAATTAATACGACAAAATATGACAAGAAAGAGTAAAGCGTTTTGTTATGATACATATGAAATATTGTCTTATGTGGAAGAAAGAGTATGTTAAAAAAGGTGAGTCAAATTGTTTTAATTTTTGGCATAGCTTTTAGTTTAAGTGCTTGCACTGAGACTAAAGATAGTAATGAAAGTAAACAAGAAGATGTTCAAGATAAAGTGTATAAAATAGGGGAGACAGTAGACGTAGATGGTTTGCAAGTAACTATCGATTCAGTTAAATTAGGATATCCGGATTATGATGAGGATAAAAAGAAAGAAGAGATTTTGGGGGTTATTTTCAAAGTGGAAAATAATAGTAAAAAGGAAATACCTTTTGCATTTTATGAATTTGAGATTATCGATAAGAAAGGTACAAGATTTAAAGAATATAATAACCCTGATAGCTTTATTAGTAAAAAGTTAGCACCAGATGAAAAAATTCAAGATATCATGCTATTTGACGTAGCGAAAGAAAATACGTATATCGCTACGTATAGACCGGAGTTTACGCGTGAAAATAGAACGATAAAATTTGAATTGAAACCAAATAAATAAAAAACACATTGGATTATCCAATGTGTTTCTTTATGGTAATGGATTTAAAACGCCCAGTTACCTTTACGGAAGATAGGCTCATGTCTGCCATCAGCTGTAATACCATCGATATCAAGCTCAGCGGATCCAATCATGAAGTCGTTGTGTGTAATACTAGCGTTTGCGCCGTTTTCAGCAAGTTCTTCTTTAGACATTGTTTTTCCGCCAACTAAGTTAAATGCATAAGCATTTCCGATTGCAAGGTGGCAAGATGCATTTTCGTCAAATAGTGTATTGTAGAATAAAACATTTGTGTTTGAAATTGGTGAGTCATGAGGTACTAAAGCTACTTCTCCTAAGAAGTGAGAACCTTCATCTGTTTCTACTAAATGTTTTAAAGCTTCTTCACCAGCTTCAGCTTTATAGTCTACGATACGTCCGTTTTCAAATGTTAACGTGAAATTATCGATAATATTACCTGCAAATACTAACGGTTTTGTACTAGAAACTTGGCCGTTTACACCTGTTTTAAGTGGCATTGTAAATACTTCTTCAGTTGGAATATTAGCCATAAATGGTACGTTCTTTTCATTTAAGCTACCAGCACCAGCCCATACATGTTTTTCTGGAAGTTCGATTGTTAAATCTGTTCCAGGACCTGTATAGTGAAGAGCTTTATAATGCTTTTCGTTTAAGTAATCCACTTTTGTATGTAATGTTTCATCATGTTCTTTCCATGCTTCTACAGGATTTTCTAAATCAGCACGAGTAGCTTTGAAAATAGCATCCCATAACTTTGCTTCTTGTTCTTCTGGCGCTATGTCAGGGAATACTTTCGCAGCCCATTCTTTCGTAGGAACAGAAATTACACACCAGCTTACTTTATCGGCTTGTACGTAATCACGGTATACTTTCATCGCTTCTCCAGCTACTTTATGAGCTGTTGCAATACGCGATGCTTCTACACCTTTTAATAAATCAGGGTTTTCTGCATAGATAGACATAAATGCAGCGCCTTCTTTTGCTAATTCCTCACGAGCATGTGCTTTCCAAGAAGGGAATTCAGAGAAAGCTTCTTCAGGAGCTAGATCGAACTTTAAGCGTGTTAACGTCTCATCATTCCAATCCACATATACGTGTTTTGCACCAGATTTATATGCTTTCTCTGTAACGAGGCGTACAAATTGTACAGCTTCAAGAGGTGCACTAATTGATAAAGTTTGTCCAGGTTGAATATTAACACCAACATTAACTGCAAGAGCAGCATATTTCTCTAACGTTTGTTCAAATGACATATGTATAATCTCCTTTAATTTGAAAGATTTCTTACTATATATAATACAAGAAAATTCTAAAAATATATATAAATATAGCGCAAAAAGAGAGCTCAAAATGTATTGAGCTCTTACATTTACTTAATTGAAGAAGCAAATTGCTCTACAGTCGTTGTATGGTGTATACGAACGCGCTTCATCTTTAACAATTCATCAGGTTCACCCTTCGTAATGAATTGCCCAGGCTTTGTCGTCGTCGCAAATTGATAATACTTCTTCGTTTCTGCAACAACCTTATCATCTACATGGCCGAATGGATATGCGATTGCGATAACAGGCTTACCTGTTATTTTTTCTAGCTTTTCTTTTGAACCTTTTAACTCTTCCTCATAGTTTGTAATTTTCGGCAAGTCTGCATGTGTTGCAGTATGAGATTGCACCGAGAAAATGCCGGAATCAACCATTTCTTTTATTTCAGAAGTAGACAATGCTCCTTCTACATCAACGTTATCAACAATCATATATTCTGTTGCTACCGGTTTGAAAGTATCATCTTTTAGCTTTTGTAAAACGCGAAATGCATTCATATTATTTTTCATACCGTCATCAAATGTAACGAAAATCGGCTTATTTACTTTATTTATATCACTCCAGCGTTCAAACGTTAACAGCGTATAACCATTGTCCTTTAAATGTTTCATTTGTGCTTCAAAGTTAGCTGGTGATACGAATAAGTCTTTAATACCTTGACCATGATAATCATCAATTGCGTGATACATAAGAACAGGAACCTTTTGTTCGAAAGTAATAGTAGATTTCGTAAGCGAGATTGTTTTCCCATCTTCTTTCATTCCTGTTGCTTCAATTTGGAACTCACCGCGTTTTCCTTCAAATTCTTTTATATCAAAAGGAAGTGTAAATTGTTTCTCTTTTTCTTTAGAAGAAAAAGATTTAGCACTTTCCTTTCCATCAGCTGTGCGCCAAATTTTATATTGTACCTCAGTTAAATTATCTTTTATATCTGTCATATGAATAGTAGTGTCTGTAGATTCGTATGTGATGGGAGTATAAGAAATTTTACCTTGTTCTTGTACAGTCTCTTTTTGTTTAGCTACTTCTTGAACCTTTTTCTCTTTTTTAGGTTCTTGGCTTACATTGCTAGTATTGCAGCCTGCTAGAATGGCAGACGTACATAAAGCAATTGTTGCGTATTTTCTCATAAAAATCACCTTCTATTGTGTAGTATGTTGCATATTGACATTAAAATCCCCACCGCTATAAGAGTGGTGGGGATATACCCTTGTTCATCATATCATTTGAAGAAAATGAGGGGAATATGATTTTTAGGAGGCTATTAAGGTAATAGATTAGTGACTTTGAATAGATGTATTTTTTTGTTTCTTATTAGAATTAATAATAATATAACCGACTACAAAGATAAGAGGAATAATAAAGACATAGATAGGCATTCCCCATACATAATAGCTTTTTAGGGTTAAGACTAGTAAATGTAAGAAATCGAAAATTGCGTGGGCTTTCATAATATCCTCCAATGGCTTTTTGAAAATTATAACATTTTAAACTTGTTATTTGTATAATTTGGAAAGTGATTTAAGCTAATTTTAAAGTAAGAAGAAGACTTATTAATATGCAATTTTGCATACGGGTATGGATTCTATTAAAATATAAAGATTTTATACTATAATAAAAACCGCTATAAAACTAAGTAAGGATAATGTATGGAGTGGAGAATAGAAATGAAATATAAAAAAATAATATATATCTTTTTCATATCGCTATTTATAGTTGGTTGTCAAAGTGAAGTGAGTAAAGCGAATAGTGTGGAAGAGTATATTCCATCGCATCTTATGAATGCGGAAGTGACGGCGGATATTATGACACTAGAGATGGATCGTGATACACGTAAAAAAGTAGAGGTTATTACTAAAAAGATGAGTGATCATGTAAAGAATGATAAAGAGTGGTACATAAACTATATATCAGGGCATATAGATAAACAGGTGAAACCGTATCATCCTAACTTTGGTATTACAGAAGAAGAATATAACTTTTTTAGAAACGCCGTTGAGAATAGTAGTTTATCTAATACAAGTGATGGAAAACTTCAATTTAAGCAAAAAAGTAACCATGAAATTGAAATTGTTTCAAGTAGAAACCTAGAACTATTCCAGCATCTAGTAATTGATACAGAGAAGAATATAATAAAAACTTCTTTTGGAGAATGTCAGTATGTTGGAGAAATAAAGCCATCTTCAGAAAAAAGAATATTAGGTCGAGTAAATGGCAAACAATGGATGTTACAAAAAGAAAATTTAATCTATTTATTCTCTTTAGGAAAGCTTGAAGGAGAAGATAAATCTGTTATGGTTATTTCAGTAAAAGGCATACACGAAGGAAAACTTATTAGTAACGAGGAAGTAGTCGAATTCCGTTCGATTTCATAAAGAATCAAAAAAATCACCTTACTCGTTAAAGTAAGGTGATTTTTTATTAAATAAACAATCCAGCGATTGTTGCAGATAAAATAGAAGCAAGTGTTGATGCAAATAGCATTTTCCAACCAAATTTAGAAACAACGCTTCCTTGTTTTTCAGAAAGGGCACGGATTGTACCAACGATTGCACCAATTTGGCTAATACTTGCGAAGCTAATTAAGAATACTGTAACGATTCCAACTGTACGTGGAGCTAATGTTGTAGCTGTGTCTTTTAAATCAAGGATTGCTACAAACTCGTTTAAAACAATCTTCGTACCCATAATACCACCAGCTGGGATAATATCTTGAGTTGGAATACCCATTAAGAATGCGAATGGAGAAAGTACGTAACCGAAGATTTGTTGTAAAGTAACAGCATGTCCCATTGCGCCTGAAGCTGCACTAATTACGTAGTTTACAACTTCCATCACACCGATAAAGGCGATCATTAATGCGGCAACGATACCAGCTACTTTTAAACCATCAAGCGCACCGTTAATCATTGCGCCGATAAAGCTGTCTCCGAATAGAGTTCTATCAAATTTTTGAATCACTTCATCTTCTTTTTTCGTATCAACTGGTGTTAATAACGAACAAACGATTAAGCTTGAGAATAAGTTTAGCGGAAGAGCTGCTAGTACGTATTTTGCATCTAACATCATTACGTATGATGCTGTAACAGAAGCAGAAACGGAGCTCATCGCAGAACAACAAATGATAAACATACGATTTTTATTGAAATGCTGTAAATCGTTTTTAATGACGATTAACGCTTCACTTGAACCGAAGAATACAGAGTTTACTGCGTGGAATGACTCAACGCGCGGCAAACCAGTAATTTTTGAAATTGCACCGCCGACAACACGAACGATGAATGGTAAAACACCTAAATAACTAAAGATTGAAAGTAGTGCTGAGAAAAATACGATAATTAATAATACGTTTAAGAAAAAGACAAAATCTCTGTGAATTCCATTAAAGAGAAAATCGACACCTGTCGTACCAAGTTTAATTAGTTTGTTGAAAACTTTACTAATGAAAATAATGATTTGTTGACCAATCTTTGTAGCAAACATAAACCAACCGATTAAAATTTGGAAACCAATCATAATTGCAATTGCACGGAAGTTGATTTTACTTTTGTTGTTTGACAAAGCAAAACATAAACCTAACACGGCAAGAATACCGATAATGCTCATTACATATTGCATGTAGTTGCCCCTTTCAGAAGTTCGTATAAAGTTTGTACATAAAACGTTCGTTATATTACTAAAAATAAAAGAACGAGGTTTTATGTCATACGTAAGATGTCTGACCTTTTAGAAAAATAAAAATAAAAAAAGACCCATATGGATTCACTTTCATCTATGAGAGAAAGCTAATCAATATGAGTCCTTTTTTACGCATAGGCTAATATTCATTAGTTTTCCCCATAGTCCAGCAATTTAAGGTTGCCGGGTAGAAACTCTCGATCCATATTATCAAGTATATATGAGGTAACATCGTCCGTATTAAATTAGTAGTAGCGTAACATTAACAGAGAAGTATCGTCAATAGCTTTTTTTCTTCCAATAGAAAAAGACCATATAAGTATGATAAAATGTAACGCAGTGTTATGAAAAAGAGAGGTCGGAAAATGAGTACTAAAATGACGCCACCAGTTGAGAAAAACGAGTTTATAGATGTAGTATTTGAAGATTTAACACATGATGGTGCCGGTGTTGCGAAAGTAAAGGGCTATCCTATTTTCGTTAAAAACGGATTACCAGGTGAAGAAGCGCAAATTAAAATTATTAAAGTGAAGAAAAACTTTGCATTTGGTCGTTTAATGAAGCTTCATACAGAAAGTCCATATCGTAAAGATGCTGAATGCCCAGTATATAATCAGTGCGGCGGTTGTCAGCTTCAGCACTTAACTTATGAAGGACAATTACAAGCGAAAGAAAAACAAGTACGTGACGTTATGCAGCGTATCGGAGGACTAGGTGATGTTCCTGTTCATCCTGTACTTGGCATGAAGAACCCGTGGGTATACCGCAATAAAGCACAAGTACCAATCGGAGAACGTGAAGGTGGGCTTGTAGCTGGTTTCTATCGCCAAGGAACGCATGACATCATTAATATGGAATCATGCTTAATTCAGGCAGAAGAAAACGATACATTAATTCAAGAAGTAAAACGTATTTGTGAAAAGCACGGTATCACTGCGTATAACGAAGAGCGTAACAAAGGAACACTTCGTCACGTAATGGCTCGTTACGGACAAGTAACAGGGGAAATTATGCTTGTCTTCATTACGCGTACAGCGGAATTGCCAAACAAAAAAGCAATCGTTGAAGAAATTGCAGCGAAATTCCCAGAAGTAAAATCAATCGTTCAAAACGTAAATACGAAGCGTACAAACGTAATTTTCGGAGATAAAACGACAGTACTGTACGGATCAGAATATATTTATGACTTTATCGGTGACATTAAATTTGCGATTTCAGCACGTTCATTCTATCAAGTAAACCCAGAACAAACGAAAGTGCTATACGATAAAACGTTAGAATACGCAAAATTAAATGGTAACGAAACAGTAATCGATGCCTATTGCGGAATCGGATCAATCTCGTTATTCCTAGCGCAAAAAGCGAAAAAAGTGTACGGCGTTGAAATCGTCCCAGAAGCAATCGAAGACGCAAACCGAAACGCAGCACTAAACAACATGACAAACGCTGAATTTGGCGTAGGAGAAGCAGAAGTAGTCATTCCAAAATGGTACAAAGAAGGCGTAATCGCCGACACAATGGTCGTAGATCCACCGCGTAAAGGCTGTGACGAAGCATTACTAAACACAATCATCGACATGAAGCCAAACCGCGTCGTATACGTATCGTGTAACCCAGCAACATTAGCACGTGACTTAAAAGTACTAGAAGAAGGCGGATATAAAACACAGGAAGTACAGCCTGTTGATATGTTCCCGCATACGACTCATGTGGAGTGTGTGGCTTGGCTTAAGTTAGTATAATAGGAAAGCAGTTGATATAGGAAAATCTATACCATCTGCTTTTTGGTTTACAAAAATACCATTCATAAGCGATTTTAGTTAAAATAAATATTGCTGATTTTCACAAATTATAAATTGAGATTTTGAAATTGTATTCATAGTGAGAGGATTTGAATTTGAAATGATAGATAATTTTTGGCGTGAATTACCACGACCATTTTTCGTACTTGCACCAATGGAAGATGTGACAGACGTTGTTTTCCGTCACGTAGTAAGTGAGGCTGGTCGTCCAGATGTATTCTTTACAGAGTTCACAAACTCAGATAGCTATTGTCATCCAGAAGGTATGAAAAGTGTACGTGGTCGTTTAATTTTTACAGAAGATGAACAGCCAATGGTGGCACATATTTGGGGAGATAATCCTGAATATTTCCGTCAAATGAGTATTGGTATGGCAGAGTTAGGATTTAAAGGCATTGATATTAATATGGGCTGCCCTGTACCGAATGTAGCATCAAGAGGAAAAGGTAGTGGTCTTATTCTACGTCCAGACGTTGCAGCAGAACTTATCCAAGCAGCAAAAGCGGGCGGACTACCTGTCAGCGTAAAAACAAGACTTGGCTTTAAAGAGTTAAGCGAGTGGGAAGATTGGTTAACGCACATTTTCAAACAAGATATTGCGAACCTTTCTATTCATTTACGCACAAGAGAAGAAATGAGCCAAGTAGATGCGCATTGGGAACTAATTCCGGAAATTAAAAAATTACGTGACCGTATCGCACCAAATACGTTAATAACAATCAATGGAGACATCCTTGATCGTAAAATGGGACTGGAACTTGCTGAAAAATACGGCATTGATGGCGTAATGATCGGACGAGGCATCTTCAAAAATCCATTTGCTTTTGAAAAAGAGCCAAGAGAGCATAGCAGTAAAGAACATCTAGATCTTTTAAGACTACAACTTGATCTTCAAGATCAATATGCAGAAGTACTGCCACGCTCAATCACAGGACTTCACCGCTTCTTCAAAATTTATGTGAAGGGCTTCCCAGGAGCTGCGGAATTGAGAAATCAATTGATGAGTACGAAATCGACCAATGAGGTGCGTGCTTTGTTGGATAAGTTTGAGGATAGTGTTGGTGTTGCTCAGGATAGTGAGACGGTTTAACTTTTAAGCAGTTAAATCATTTCATATGTAGTGTATGACATGAGTGAGTTGAAAATAAGCGTAGAGCTGGAAAAGAACAGTGTATTTGAGAAATCAAAGCACTGTTTTTTTCTTTTAGTTAATGTTAAGAGAGAAATCTTTTTAAAGGCATATAAAAAACACGTAAGAGCTCTGTAGATACAATGATAGAGAAAAGTTCGGGTAAGACTATAAAACATATCTTTAAAATGTTAAAGTATTAATTTAGCGGACAATAACTAAAAGGTTAGATTTAAACATGATAATTTAAAGCACGTTATAGGATAAACTTTAACTGCTGAATAAATAATCAACATTTCAGGAGGAAACCCAATGGCAATGAGCAACAACGATATATTAAAAAGAGTACGATACGCTTTAGATATAAGAGATATAGATATGGTGGAAATCTTTAAACTCGGCGGGATGGAAGTAACGAAAGAAGACGTAGTTGATATGCTTACAAAAATAAAGAGAGCTCCTCAGCATGAAGCCGAAGATGCGGATGTAATCGAAGATGAGTACGTAAAAACATGCGATATGATGATGTTAGAGGCATTTTTCAATGGATTTATTACTTTAAAAAGAGGAAAGCAAGATCCGAAACCAGGGCAGCCTGCACCTGTACAGAGTAAGGAGAGTGCCAATAACCTTCTTCTAAAGAAAATGAAAATCGCACTATCTTTAACGAGTGAGGATGTACTTGATATATTAGATAGCGTAGGCGTTACGGTAACAAAAGGAGAGTTAGGCGCTCTATTAAGAAAAAAAGGTCATAAAAATTACAAAGAGTGCGGCGATAGATACGCAAGGAATTTCATTAAGGGATTAGGTGTAAAGTATAGAGGATAATGAGTTCGTTAAAGCAGTAAATGATATAATAGGTAGAGTAGGACGTTTGTATCCTACTCTTTTTTATTTGTAAAATAATACGCTAGGTGATGAAATGGTACATACATATTTAGGTGAGACAATTAATTTTCATATAACTTATAAGAAGAAAAAGTCCGTGCGTCTTTTTGTAGATTCGTATGGAAATGTGGAAGTGCAGGCTCCGAAAGGGACACCTGTTGAATACTTAGTCCAATTGCTAGAGGAGAAGTGGGATTGGATTCAGACAACTCGTAAGGAAATGGCGGAGCGAGCGCATGGACCACAGGAAAAGGATTATGATCAAGGAGAGGGCTTTTTGTATTTAGGGAATACGTATCCGATACAGATTTCCCAAGATGCAAGCATTGAGCAAGACAACGCAGTATTTGAAGGGGATAAGTTACATATTTATGTAAAAGAGCTTAAGGATGAGAAAATACAACAAGCTTTAAAACGATTTTACTATAAGCAGTGTAAATCTTTAGTAGAGAAGAGTATTAAAGCGCATCAAAGTAATTTCAAAACAAAACCACGTTCTATTCGTATTACAGATAGTAGTCGTACTTGGGGTACTTGCGATTCGAATTTACAACTAACATTCAATTGGAAGCTAGCAATGGCACCACAGCGAGTAATTGACTATGTAGTCGTTCATGAAATGTGTCATATGGTTCATTTAAATCATGATCGCTCTTTTTGGCGTCTTGTCGGGAAGATAATGCCTGATTATAAGGAAATGGAGAACTGGTTAGCTTTATCTAGTTGGAAGATGACGGTTTAGGAAGGGATATCAATTTTTGTCGGTAAATCGATATTTCTTGTCGAATCGTTGATATATTGTAAGTTTTGATAGATATATTTTAAAAATCGTTGATATATTGTAAGTTTTGATAGATATATTCGAAAAATCGTTGATATAATTTCATTTACTACAGGATTGTTCAACAAATCGAAAAGAGGAGATGCCACAAGGGACATCTCCTCTTTTCGAGTATATAGATTATCGTCCAAACTTCACAACAAATTCTTCATCAACTTTCTCCATCTCATACCCACGATACCCCTCCGAAAGCAAAGCCTGCTGTCCACTAGCATCACTCATTAGAATACTTTGAACATCCGTCCAATCTCTTTCATTATCTCCGCGCAATTTCTTCACAAAAACATACCGCAGACTACCACCATACTTTTCCTTCAACACAGCAATCTCCATCCCTTGCGCAAATTTATCCTTCAAACTCGGGATGTTAAAAGGAGCAACGGTGCAGCATACATAATCATATTTGCTATCTTCTTTTTGCAATTCGTCCATGATGACGTTTGCTAATATTTTTTGCATACCATTTCCTCGGCAGTTCGGATGAACGTTTGAGATTTCTTGATAGATGACGCGGTGTAGTTCACTTTCTGGCAAACCAATATCAAGCCCTAAATGTTCATCATCGATAGGCGGGACGAGTAGAGCGCGAAATGCGATGAGTTCGTTTTCGATAAAAGCACCGATCATCATGCCGTTTCCTTTTAGAATGTATTGAAATTCTTCTTGTGAGAGTGGTTGTAAACGACTTTTATCTTCTAGTGCTTCAACTACAATGTTTTGTAGTGATAAAATTTGTTCGATGTGCTCTAGTGATAGTAATGTAACGTGAAATGATTCGTTATTTTGTTTTAATGTTCCTTCGTATAGAACCGTCATATGATAGTCCTCCTTTAGCGTACAACGTCTTGAAAGACGGTTAGTTCTTGTAGTGTATCTTCGTTTATTTCAATGCCGAGTCCCGGCTTTTCGTTTAAGCGAATGAATGGTACATCGTAATGTAAGTTTCCAATGTCTTTCGTGAATTTTAATGGTCCTGTTAGCTCTACGCTCGTAATGATTTTCTTTGAGAAAGCGACATGGAATCCTGCGGAAGAGGCAACAGAGGATTCGACCATTGATCCCACTTGGCATTCAATGCCGGCCATTTCAGCTTGATGAGCGAGCTTTACAGCTGGATATATGCCGCCGCATTTCATTAGTTTTATATTCACTTTATCGGCAGCTTCTAATTTAATAATTTGGCGCATTTCACGAGAACTTTTTAGTCCTTCATCAATCATAAGCGGGAGATCTGTTTTAGAACGAATATGAGCCATGGCATCAATATCGTCCGCGATAACAGGTTGTTCAATCCAGTCAATGTTTAAATGTCCTAATGAACGCAGTGCTGTTAATGTGTTCGCGCTATTTTTCCAGCCTTGGTTTACATCAATGCGAATAGCGATGTCATTTCCTACACGTTCTCGTACAGCTTCAATACGTTTCACATCTTCTTTTACATTCGTACCAACTTTCATTTTGAAAGATTGGTAACCTTTTTGAATCATAGAAGCAGCTTCTTCAGCCATATCTTCAGGATCGGCAATACTTAAAACGTGAGTGACAGGGAATTCTTCATGATAGCGCCCACCAATTAATTGATATACAGGTTGATTTAGTTTTTTGCCCATTATATCAAAACAAGCAATATCAATTGCGGCTTTCGCTGTTGGAACACCGTAAATTGTATTGTCCATCATGTCGTGTATTTTTTCGATATTCATTGGATTTTTCCCGATTAGAGCAGGGGTTAGCGTATGTTTTAAAGTATGGAAAGTACTTTCCCATGATTCACCTGTGACGTGATCATCAGCAACGCCTTCACCGTAACCGATAATACCTTCATCTGTTTCCATTTTGACGATAATAGAGGGCATATCAGAATAAGAGCCATAACTAATAACAAACGGACTGCGAAGCGGTAAACGAATTGCGTAAAGATGAATAGCTGTAATTTTCATTGAATAGAAACTCCTTCCTGTTTACAATAGTTTTATACATTTGATATAGTTGACGTTAAATAGTCGTTAATTAATGATAAGGAGTTAGAGAAAATGATGATAAAAATTGCAGTTGTCGGTTCAAAGGAGTTTATGGAGAACCTTTTTCCTATTGCTCAAAAATTAGAAGGAATAGAAATTGATTCCTATATTTACCTTCATCCGGCAGAATCTTCTGAACTATTAAAGTGTCTAAAGCCTTGTGATGTCATCTTTTTCTCAGGTGCTTTACCTTATTATATGGCAAAAGAAGTAAGAGAACAATTACGAATTCCAAGTACATACTTACAGCAAGACGAGACAACTGTCGCATCTTCCATTCTTTCTATCATGTATCATCAAAGTATTCAACCACATAACATTTCCATCGATTTAGTAGACCGCTCGTTTATTACAAATGTGTTCCATGATATCGGTATAAAAGAAAGTCCGCAAGTGTTGGATTATGAAAATATGCTGTGGAGTAAAGATGAAATAAATAGAGTTATCGATTTTCATGTAGCTAAATATCAATCTGGAGAAGCTCATTTAGCTTTAACTAGTATTCACGCTGTTTACGACGAGCTTCAAAAAATGGGTGTTCCTTCAGAGCGTATGATTGATCCAACACAATCCATTATACATGGGCTAAAAGATGCAAAAATAAAAGCTGAGTTAGCAAAAAGCTATTCAGCTACTGTTGGTACTTGTATTATTTCGTCCTTAGAATTACGAACGAGTTTGCTTGAAAAACTAGATGTCATTTCAAAAGAACTACGTGGTTCATTTAAACAAGTGGATGAAATGACATGCATTTTGTATACAACTCGTGGTGATATCGAATCAATTATTAAAACAAATGCGATAGATAACTTGTTTGCGAGTGTAGAAGGAACGATAGCTATTGGATTTGGTTATGGAAAAACCGTGAAAGAAGCGGAGCAAAATGCAAAAATTGCTCAAAGTTTTGCAAAGAATAATCCAATAGATCGTTGTTTTTATATACTAACAAGTGATAAAGATTTGTTTGGTCCATTCCCGAAAGAACAGAGAGTACAAAGTTTGAAAAATGATAATCCGGAACTAATGAAAATAGCGAAGGAAACGAAGCTTAGTCCGGCCAACTTGTCAAAAATTATTCAATTTAGTCAATCGCATCCGTCATTGAAATTTACAGCAGCTGACCTTTCTGAGTACTTACAAGTGACTCGAAGATCGACAGAAAGGTTGTTAAAGAAATTAGTTGATTACGGGTATGCTCATATTTGCGGCGAGGAAATGCCCTATCAACAAGGGCGACCTCGCGCACTATATGAACTGAATTTACCACTATTTTTAAGCTTCTAGTTGAGCTTTTTGTTTCTTTAGCAGTTCTGCTTTTTCAATGTCTGATAGTTTTACAATTGTGAAACCTGTTATACCATAAATGATTGAGATAATAGGTACGATGAAATTCAAAATAGCATAAGGAGCATATTCAAATGCACCTACGCCAAGTGTAGCGAGAATAAATACACCGCACGTATTCCAAGGAACGAAGACAGAAGTTAATGTTCCGCCATCTTCTAATGCTCTGGATAAGTTTTTTGAATGTAGTCCTTTTTCTGTGTATGCATTTGCGTACATTCTTGAAGGGACAACAATTGAAATATATTGTTCAGAGCAAGTAAGGTTTGTTGCAAAACAAGATGCGATAGTAGAAGCGATAAGCCCTTTTGCTGATTTCGCTAACTTTAAAATTTGATTTACAATTGAGCGAAGAATACCTGTATGTTCTAATACTCCTCCGAAAGTCATAGCGACAATTGTCATAGAGACTGTATTCATCATCGAATCTAAGCCACCGCGGTTAAATAGTTCGTCTACTAGCTTGTTTCCAGTGTCTATAACAAATCCAGCTTGGAGTGCACCGACAGATGCTGAGACAGAACCACCTTGAATAAAGACTTGTGATAAGAATCCTAAAATAATACCGACGAGAATGGCTGGTATGGCAGGAACCTTTTTAGCGACCAATACCATAACAGCTACGGGTATAATGAGTAGGAAAGGTGAGATAACAAAGTTTTGTTGCAATACTTGTAACGTTTGATCGATGCTCTTCGCATCAATATTGTTAGCGCCGAAGCTTCTTCCTAAGACCGCGTATACGATAAGAGTAATAATTAAACCGGGAACTGTAGTAAATAACATATGACGAATGTGTGCGAATAAATCTGTATTTGTTAATCCTGCGGCTAAGTTAGTTGTATCTGAAAGCGGTGACATTTTATCGCCAAAATAAGAGCCTGAAATAATGGCACCAGCAACCATTGGAGCTGGAATTCCCATACTTAGGCCAATTCCCATTCCAGCAACACCAATTGTACCCATTGTAGACCAAGAGCTACCAATCGCTAATGCAACGATAGAACAAATGACAGTAATGGAAACTAAAAATAGTGATGGAGTTAAAAGTTTTAAACCGTAATAAATCATCGTTGCGACGATTCCACCGCCAATCCAAGCACCAATTGTTAAGCCAACAAGAATAATAATGACGATAGCGGGTAATGCAAGACGAATCCCTTTATACATTGCTTCTTCAAGATCATTCCATTTGTAACCGTAACGCCAAGCGACAATAGAAGCAACGGTTGTACCGATAATAAGTGGAACGTGAGGGCTTTGTTTTAATACAACAATTGTAACCATCATAACTGCAACGGTAATGATAATAGGGATAATCGCTATTCCAAAAGGTATTTCTTTTTTCATAAAGTTCCTCCTTGTTACGTGGAGTGAACCCTGAGAATG
>NZ_QPEL01000350.1:0-604 GCF_008368965.1 Bacillus sp. AY2-1
AAACCTAAATGTAGAATTGAAAAGTATAACTCAACATACGACAATACAAAAAACTATTTTGACTTTCTTCCAATGTATAGCTAAATATACTACTAAATTAGAGTTACATATAAATCTCCTTAACGATTTCAACAAAAAAATATTTGCATATGAACCTTCATTAATTTACAAAACTCTAAATGATCTTGTTAATAAAGGAAGATTGGAAAAAGAATTAACAAATGATATAAGTGTAGAAGACATAACAACGTATCTTTTTACAGTTGCTAGAGGAATTATATTAGACTGGTGTCTTTTAGGTGGCAAGTACTCATTAGAGCAGCGAATGGATACTTATATGAAATTAACCTTGAAATCCTTAAAACCCTAAATTTTAATCAAACGCTACGCTTTCTTTTCCAAATTTGTGCGTCTAGTTAAATTTTATCATTTGGAGTTATTTGAACATCGGAATCAAAAGAAAAAGTATAATAGAATATATTAAGCCAAAATCATTTTCTTATTTTCCCCTCTCCGTTTAAATCGTGAAATATTTGAGATATTGATGTCATTGGATTAAAGTAATAATTGATTAAAAAATTAAGAAATATAAACCCTCCACAAC
>NZ_QPEL01000351.1:0-352 GCF_008368965.1 Bacillus sp. AY2-1
CGTAATATTAATTAGGTTACGTTAGTCAGTGGAGAATGTCGAGGAACTATTCCAATAGCTATAAGTGTAGCTAACATAAGAAACAGAATTAAAAACACCCTTTTGAAATTATAACCACGTTTATTACCAACTATTTGATCAGATTTACATTTCCTACAAAGAATCCGCCTTGTTACTTTTTCTTGTTGTACTATCATGTCTAACTATCCTCAACTACATATAATTACTATATTTTAATTATATGATATTAATAACTAAATGGGATACATCTATTAGTATAAGCCCTTTGAAAACCGCATATCGAAGAGGATTAGTACACCTATAAGTGAAGTGTCACGATAATGTATACCAC
>NZ_QPEL01000352.1:0-1070 GCF_008368965.1 Bacillus sp. AY2-1
GTTATTATCATTGTTTTTAATACTAACCTTGATTGTGGGCTATGCACTAAGTTAATCGTAGTTCTTTATGAATAAAACTCAATATTTCGTCAATGATGTAGAAACATGGTTATCTTTCTCCGATTTCCTTATATGAGCAGTTAGCTTTTGCTAGCTGCTCTTTATTTATACAAGATACTCAATTGACTGGCGCACATATAATATCCTGAGTTCCTTTCTTTATAAAATAGTCGTTATAAAATGGGTCTCGTCATGAGAGCACTTTACTAAGTTCTCTTTTTATGTTCCAACTTAATACAAAATGAAATTTTTGTGATGGTTCTCTACAATCCTATACACTTTTTCCTATCTACTATAGTTAATGAAAAAATTTAAACCTCACTAATCACACTTGAAAGTGTTATAATTTAAATTCTTCAAACAATTTATTTTTTTGGAGGGTTAGAGAATGAAAATTTCAATAGTTTGTTTCGATAATTTCACTGATATCGATGTTTTTTTACCATGGGATTTATTAAATCGTGTACGTCTAGTTGGTGGTATTTCTGATTGGGAGGTCCAATTATTAGGAACAAAAAAAACTCATGTATCCATGTCTGGTTTACGTATACCCATGACAGGAAGCATATCCGATATCCCTTCTGCTGAAGCTGTAGTATTTGCAAGTGGTAAGGGTGTACAAGATTTATATAAAAATCAACAATATCTTAATAACATTCGTGTAGATCCTCAAAAACAATTAATAGGCTCTATGTGTTCTGGCTCACTACTACTAGGAGCTAAAAAATTATTAACTGGCAAAAAAGCAACTACATATCCATCCGTAGTAGAACAACTTAAAGAATTTGATGTAGACGTTATTGAACAAAGTTTCGTAAACGAAGGCAATATTTCGACTGCTGCAGGTTGCTTTGCTGCACAAGACCTCTCAGCTTGGATTATAAGAACCCTAATTAATGAAGAAATGGTTGATACTGTGCTCGAAACTGTTCAGCCAGTGGGCAAAGGTTTATATTTTTAATTTCAAATCATGCCCTCACCTATTTGGACGAATTTACCAGTGTTTCTAC
>NZ_QPEL01000036.1:0-35404 GCF_008368965.1 Bacillus sp. AY2-1
ATATGTAGTAAATTCATCATTTTTCCCATTAAATATAAGAAAATCAATATCACATGGTTGTATATTATTTTCATGAATATATGTCTCGACAATCTTAAAATCTGCTCTTAAAATAGGGAGAAAAATCTCCATTAATTCTTCTGATTGAAGTACCCCAGATGGTGTACCTCCCATTGCAATAACTTCTCTTTTAAATTGTTCATTAGGAAGATTATATCGGATATTTTTTATTTTACTATTTGGATGGTTTCTACCGGATAAAACAAGAAATTCGGGTAATTCGTTATTAGAACCCTGTATTTTTCTAGCTACTTCATAAGCAATCAAACTCCCCATGCTATGCCCGAATAGAATGTACGGTGAAGCGTCTATTTGCTTAACTATACTAGTGTAGGCATCATTTACGGCCTCTTCCATACCTTGGTACAAGCTTTCTTCAATTCTATATCCTCTACCAGCTAATTCTATCGGGACTACTTCAATATATGGATTAAAGTAATTTTTCCATTTTGCGTAGTTAAACGCAGATCCCCCAGCATGTGGAAAGCAAAAAAGTTTAGTCTTCTGCATTGATTTTCTCCTTACTTTCAAATTTGTATATAGTTTGGCAAATTGTATAAATGTCTTTAATTATTATCTCTTGCGGAAATTCATCTCTTGTTGCACAAGCAGATAACTTATAATTTGGATCAATGTTATATTGTTTAAAGTAAAAGTTTTTAGGTATATTCTTGTATGAAATTGAAGTTCGTGATTCTTTTTTTATAGAGAATGAATTTAATGGGGTATAAAGCCCTTTTCCAATCGTTTTTATATAGCTTTCTTTTAATGTCCATAAATCATAAAAATAATTAATTTTTTCATCAGAATTCATATTAGATATATCATAAAATTCTTCCGCTGAAAAAAATTCTTTTGCTAATTTAAAAGCCTCTATTTCTGAAACTTTTTCTATATCAATACCCACGTTAAAATTAGCAGTAGTACAAACCACCCATTCTCCTGAATGAGACACATTAAAATGAAAGTCAGAAATTTTTTCAACAAAAGGTTTTCCATACTTATTATATATAAATCTAATTTCTTTATTATTAATTTTATACTTTTGGCAGATTAGAGATCGGATTAGTAAATCTCCTATTAGAGTTCTATTAATGTCGCATGAATTTAATAAACGCTTCATTCGTTCTTTCTTCTCATTTGAAACTAAGTTACTAAGTTGCTTAAGCAAATGACTTTCAATATTCTTTGGTATTTTCACAGCTTGAATTTGTATAATAAATCACTTCCTTTTTTAAAGAATTACTTCATATATGAACGTTACGGAAATTCAAATTAACTTTATTCTATTGCATATACAATAGAATAGGTGCATATTTACATATCAATGAAAATATGCACCTTTCCTCAGTAATATCATCAGGCATTCGCTTCTATTACAAAGATTTCATAGTATTTACATCATACTATGGGTAACTCATAAAGATTTCTATGTCTCTACCAATTACTTTTTACATTATCCCCTTAAAAAGTAATGCTCTTAATATATTCATTATTCCCTACACTTGATATGCAGGTATTGGTCTACCCTTTTCGTTCATTGCATTGCATCTTTTATACTCTCTACTTTTCCGTTAATAAAATGGATTTCTCTTTTATTCCTTCAAATTCATTTAGTAGATACATAGCTATTTTTTCAACTGCAGGTGAATCCACTATTTCTTCATGTGATCCAGGGACTGAATACCTATTTACTCTACCTTTTAATAAAGGTCCCCAATCTGTAAACAACTCTTTTCCTTCCTCAGCACTAAAGTAGAGAACTTCTCCAGAGTATGGTATTAAATCATGCTCTGCCATTAGGTTCAGGCATTTCCTATGCGCATTGATAACTTGCTTCAAATTGATAAGATCTGCATCAGGCGTGAGTACTCCTTCCATAATTAATTGCTCCACAAGCATATCTTGTTTATGGACAAGGTCTCCTTCCTGCTCAGTAAGATCTCTAGGAATGAAATGCTCATATATATATGAGAGCATATCCTCACTTGTTTTATGATCCTGCTTTGAAGGTACTTTAGTATCCATGAGTACCAACAACTCAACTTCCTCACCTTGATTCTTTAATACAGTTGCGATTTCATAAGCAATCGCACCGCCTAAAGACCATCCTCCAATACGATATGGACCTTCTGGCTGAACACGTTTTATTTCTTCGATGTAAAGTTGAATTACTTCCGGCAAAGTTAACTCGTCAATTTCTTTCTTTTCTATAAGAGGATTCTGTAAACCATAAAATGAACAACGGCTCTTAAGCAATCTTGCTAGTTGAATGTAACAGAATACATTACCCATAAACGGATGAACGCAGAAGAAAGGTCTTTTCTCTGATTCTTGTAGTGGAACTAGCGCTGCTACTGATTTCGTCATATCATGCTTATCACGAATAAGGCATGCGATTCCTTCCACTGTTGGATTCTTAATCAATGTAGACACCTTAATCTCTTTTCCAAACTTCTCCCTAATTTTTGAAACTAATTTAATTACAAGGAGAGAGTGTCCTCCTCTATTAAAGAAATCATCATTTACATAGACATCTTCTATCTGTAACACATCCTGCCAGATTTTAATCAACTGATATTCAATTTCATCCCTTGGAATGATTGGTGTAGAAAAGTTATTTTCTCTTAGAATAGTTAAATTGTTCAATGCCTTTCGATCAACTTTGCCATTCGTTGTAAGAGGAATCTCGTCTACCTTAATAAAGTGTGCGGGAACCATATAATTCGGTACTTGTGTCTTGAGATATTCACGCCAATCATGCATACTACCATCTCCAACTACATAAGCAACCAATCTCTGCTCTCCTAGCTTATCCTCTGTCACCAAAACTACTGCTTCTTTTACCAATGGATAACTCTCTAGATTTGCTTCAATCTCTTCAAGTTCAATACGGAATCCTCGAATTTTCACTTGATTATCAATTCTTCTCAAGTAATCTAAATTACCATCAGGTAAATAACGAACCAAATCTCCCGTACGATATAAACGCTCTTCTTCATTAAATGGATGACGGATGAATCTCTCTGCTGTTAATTCTGGGCGATTCAAGTATCCTCTCGCTATACCTGCACCACCAATATATAGCTCACCTGTTACACCAACTGGAACAGGTAACAAATTTTTATCCAATACATAAGTTTGAACGTTCGGCAACGGACGGCCAATTGTTACTCTCTTACTATCTTTTTTGATATGATAACACGTTGCATCAACCGTACATTCTGTAGGACCGTATACGTTATAAAAATCAATTTTTTCAGTCTCTACTAGCTGTTCCCATAATGACGGCATGATTGCTTCACCACCGACCAATATCTTGCTTGGTACATAAACATCAGCACTTATTTCTAGCAATCCTCCATCTATTAGTAACTGAAGTAATGAAGGTGTCATATCAAACATTTCCAATTTATTCTCCCTAATATAGGACACAAATTGTTCTGGATTAGTGCGAACTTCACTTGGAATAATATATAAACTTGAACCATAAAGCAGCATTTGTAATTGCTGAATAGATACATCAAAGGCAATTGATGCATTCAAACCGACGCGCATATTACTAGGTATCTCATGTGAGAAAACTTCTTTTTGTAAACCATATGATAGGTTTATTACAGAATGGTGCTGTACTAAAGCCCCCTTTGGATTCCCTGTCGAACCAGAAGTGTAGATAACATACGCTAAGTTTTCCCCTGTCATCTCACATGTTGGTGAAAGTTTGCTTTCTCGAGAAATCATGGCTTGATCCCTATCTAGGCAAACTACCTTGATGTCTTTAGGTATCCAGCCTAGTAATACTTCATTTGTAACTAACACTTTAATTCCTGTATCTTCTAAAATATATCGTAGGCGGCTTTCCGGATTCGATGGATCCAATGGAACATAGGCTGCTCCGGCCTTCCAAATTCCCATTAGACCAACAACCATCTCAACTGATCGATCAAAGCAAAGGCCAACTAATGACTCTGTCCCAATTCCACATTTCTGTAAATGATGGGCTAATTGATTAGCTCTTTCATTCAGCTCTCGATATGTTAGTTGCTGTTTTTCATCTACCACTGCCAACGCGTCAGGCGTACGATTTACTTGCTCTTCGAATAGTTGATGGATTGCATTCTCACGTGGATAGGATATAGTATTATTATTCCATTCTTCCAATAGCTTTCTTTGTTCAGCTTCCGTAATATATACTAGCTCCGATAGATTTTGATCAATGTTTTTGAGCATTTGCATTAACACTTTGTGTAAATGACCCAGCATTCGTTCAATGGTTACTCTATTAAACTTACTACG
This sequence comes from Bacillus sp. AY2-1, assembly GCF_008368965.1. NCBI lineage: Bacteria > Bacillati > Bacillota > Bacilli > Caryophanales > Bacillaceae > Bacillus > Bacillus sp. AY2-1. Next base: position 4,357 of record NZ_QPEL01000036.1, read on the forward strand.
GTCATACATTAACTTTAACGATAACTGGATTCCTGGAACTACAGCTAACCCTAATGGGTAGTGGGTTTGTTCTACCCCTTCCAATTCACCAATTTCCAGATTTTCTGAAGACTCCTCTTTCACTGGATAATTTTCAAACACATATAAACTATTGAACAGCGGTATTCCTCTAGGAACTTCACTCCACGCCTGAATCTCTGTCAAAGAAGCATACTCATATTGTCTTCTTTCTATCTCTTCCTCTTGTATCTTCTGCAACCAATCTATTAATTTTATATCATCCATCAATTGAATTCGCGTCGGTGACGTTGTAATGAAAGGACCTACGATGTTTTCAACATCAATAATCTCCGTAGAACGCCCTGAGCTTGTTACACCAAAAACAATGTCATTTTCTCCACTATATCGGCTCATGAGATATGCCCATGCACCTTGAATTACTGTACTCAAAGTAAGTTTATTGCGTTTCGCCCATCCTTGTAACGCTTGAGTCTGCTCTTCTGATAAATACGTAACCTTCTCTGTGTAACCTTTTTCTTCCTCTTTACTTTCTAAGCCCAGTAAAGTTGGTGCAGTAAAACCTTTTAGCTTCTCTCTCCAGAATTGTTCCGCCTGCTCCTTATCTTGTTCTCTGAGCCATTGGATATATTTCTTATATGGTGAGGACTTAGGTAACTTCACAGCTTCTCCATTCATTCTCTTTTGATAGACTGTAAGTAATTCATTAAATACTAATGGTAAACTCCATCCATCCAGTAAAATATGGTGATGGGTCCAAACAATCCGATATTCTTCCTCACCTTCTTGAATGACTGTTACCCGCATCAATGGTGCTTCATCAAATTGGAAGGCTTGTTTTCGATCTAATTCCAAAAAGACTTTTCTTTTTTCCTCTATCTCTTCACTCGTCATTGTACGCCAGTCTTCTTTGTTCACTTTAAATGGGATATTTTCATACACCACTTGTACAGGTTCTTCAATTTCGTCCCATACAAATGCTGTACGAAAAATTTCATGCCGCTGAATTACAGATTTCCACGCCTGCTCAAATGTAGGAATATTCATTTTCCCTCGAATCATAAAACTCAATTGCACTATATACGGTGCAACATGTTCATCCCCTTGGTCATGCAATGTGTGGAAAATCATACCTTCTTGCAAAGGTGATAGTGGATATAAATCAGTAATCTGATTGTTCTTTCCGCGATGCATTTTGTTTAGTACATTTGTCAAACCTTCTTGGCTAAGATTAGCCATTGCAAAATCCGAAATGGTCAGTGCAGATTCTCTATCTGAAAATTGGATCAATGTACTCAGTTGATATAGCATATTCTGTGCAATACTTTGAATCGTTGATTTGGCAAATTGTCCAACATTGTATACCCAAGTGAATTGAAGTTTTCCATCCGTTACAACCCCAATTACATCAATTACATGCGATCGCTTGGAACCGGCAGCATGATCTAAACGCTTAAATTCGTTCTCTGGAATAAACATTGCATCGCTAGAAAACAATTGGTCAAATTGTCCAAGATAGTTAAAACTAATAGACGGTGTATATTGGAAGCTTAATTGCTCACACATTGTTGCGTTCATGTAACACAACACCCCATAATCAACACCCTTATTAGGAATTTTGCGAACTTGTTCTTTAACTGCTTTTAATGCTGCAATTGGCGTATTAGCATTAGTAATATTTAAATGAACTGGGTAAATACTTGTAAACCATCCCACGGTTCTCGATAAATCAACATCTTCAATAATCTCTTCTCGACCATGTCCCTCTAAATCTACGCTTAATATCGGCTGCCCCGTACATGCTGCTGTAGCTTGTACCAATGCTGCTAATAATACTTCATTGATTTGGACACGGTGAGTGCTTAAAGTCTCTTGCAATAACATACGGGTCTCATTCTCGTTTAACACCACAGTAATTTCCTCAGTTACTGCCCTTACTGGATTACTTATAGTACCATCTACTGGCAGTATAACTACGTCTTGTTCAGCCTGCTGCTCCCAGTAATGTAGCACTTCTTTTGATATTCCAGTTTCAGCATAATGTTGTAATTTCTCCGACCATTCTTTAAAAGATGTACTCTTCATAGGTAATTGAATTTTTTGTCCTTGGACTGCTTGCGTATACGCTGTTTGCAAATCTTCCAATAAAATTCGCCAAGAAACACCATCCACGGCTAAGTGATGAATTGTCCAAAATAATCGGCCAGTCTTCTCATCTTCATCAAAATACACCATTCTCATTAAAGGACCATCATGTAAATTCAATCTTTCTTGTGCAACATTAATCTCTTTTTGAATAACTTCATGCCAATCCGCTTCCGGCACTTCGTCTAATGAAATGACAGTCAGCATCAATTGTTCTTTAATTCCTTCATTCCACTGTTCCCAAGTCCCATTAGGTAAACGTTCATATCTTAAACGCAGGGCATCATGATGAAGTAGAAGGCTACGCGCTGCCTTTTCCAGTGATCCTATGTCCAATTTTTCTTTCGTTCTAAAGAACATGGATTGATTCCAATGATGTGGATTAGGATGATTTTGTGCAAAAAACCTTTGCTGAATAGGTGTAAGTATCGTCTCTCCAGTTATAATTCCTTGTTCAGCTTGTACACCTTGTTCTTCTTTGACTACTTGCGCCAACTCAGCAATCGTTTGGTGTTCAAATAGTTGTTTTGGTGTCAACTGTAAACCAGCTTGCTTTGCACGAGAGACAATCTGAATGCTAAGAATTGAATCTCCACCAATTTCAAAAAAGTTATCATAAATACCAATACGTTTTGAACCTAGCACACGTTCCCAAATGATAGAAAGCTTATGTTCACGTTCATTTCTTGGGGCCGCGTAGCCTTCTTGTGTTCCTTGATAATCTGGTATAGGTAACGATTTCCGATCAACCTTTCCATTTATGGTTAGCGGTAATTCTTTCATTTCGACAAAGTAGGAAGGTATCATATGGATTGGCAGTTTTGTTTTAAGATACTCTCGCCATTCTTCTAAACTACCTTCGCCCACTACATAAGCTACTAATCTCTTATCTCCCGACTGATTTTCCCTAACTATTACAACTACCTCTTTTACCAAGTCATGCTCTTGTAAAGTCGACTCAATCTCCCCAAGTTCGATTCGAAATCCTCTAATCTTCACTTGATTATCCATTCTTCCTAAGTAGTCTATATTACCATCTGGAAGATATCTCACAAGATCGCCTGTTCTATATAACCTCTCGCCTTCTTTGAATGGATGAGAAATAAATCGGTCGGATGTTAACTCTGGACGATTCAAGTACCCCCTTGCTAGACCTGCTCCTCCGATATAAAGTTCCCCCATCACACCAACTGGAACTGGTAACCTATTTCTATCTAATACATAAGTTTGGACGTTAGGCAATGGACGCCCAATTGTTACTCTCTTACTATCTTTTTTGATATGATAGCATGTTGCATCAACCGTACATTCTGTAGGACCATATACATTATAAAACTGTATTTTATCAGTCTCTACTAGCTGTTCCCATAATGACGGCATAATTGCTTCACCACCAACCAGTACCTTACTTGGAACATGAATGCCATCGCACGTTTCTAACAATCCGACATCTATAAGTAATTGAAGCAATGAAGGTGTTATATCAAAGATTTCTAACTTGTTCTCCCTAATATAAGCTACAAACTGCTCCGGATCACTTCGTACTTCATTTGGAATAATATACAAACTTGAACCATAAAGCAGCATTTGTAATTGCTGGATAGATGCATCAAAGGCAATTGACGCATTTAAACCGACATGCATGTTAGATGGTATCTCATGTTCGAAAACCTCTTTTTGTAAACCATGTGACAAGTTTAGTACAGAATGATGCTGTATCAAGACACCCTTTGGATTCCCCGTTGATCCTGAAGTATAGATAACATACGCTAAGGTTTCTCCTGTTACTTCACATTTTGGTGAAAGAATGCTTTCTTGTGAAATCATTGCTTGATCCCTATCTAGACAAACTATCTTCATTTCTTTAGGTATCCAGTCTTCCAATGACTCGTTCGTAACTAATACTTGAATTCCAGTGTCCTCCAAAATATATCGTAGGCGACTTTCTGGATATGATGGGTCTAATGGAACATAGGCTGCTCCAGCCTTCCAAATCCCCATAATACTAACAACCATCTCAACTGAACGCTCAAAGCAAAGTCCAACCAATGATTCATTCCCAATTCCGCATTGCTGAAGATAGTGGGCCAATTGATTAGCTTTTTCATTCAGCTCTCGATACGTTAACTGCTGTTTTTCATCTACCACTGCTACCGCATCAGGTGTACGATTTACTTGCTCTTCAAACAGCTGATGAATCGTACTTTCCTGTGGATATGCTACAGCATCATTATTCCACTCTTCCAACTGTTTTTGCTGTAATCCTGATAATATAGGCAACTTAGCTAATGATTTATCAGGATTCTCCACGATTACATTCAACCAGTTCCCAAAATGTTCAGCCATGGATTCAATAGTTAAGCTGTCAAATAAATCAGTTCTATAAACAAAAGTAAGTAATAAACCCTCTTCCACTTCTGCAGCAGTTAAACTTAAATCAAACTTAGCGATAGGGGCATTACTTTCCATTACTTCTATATTTCTTCCATGTAGTTCTGGTAGCTTCTGTCCCGTATTTTGCAAAGTAAACATGGTTTGGAAAATCGGAGAATGGCTTGTATTTCGTTCAGGTTGGATAACCTCTACAATTTTCTCAAACGGAACATCTTGATACTCATACGCCTTCAATGCTTTTATCCGCACTTGAGACAACAACTCTTGAAATGCCGGTGCATTACTTAAATCAGCTCGATAAACCAATGTATTGACAAAGAAACCAATCAGTCCTTCAATTTCTCGATAATTTCGATTTGCAATTGGGCTACCAACAATAATATCCGTTTGTCCCGTATAACGAGCAAGGAAACTTTGATACGCTGCCAATAAGGTCATGAAAAGTGTGGCCCCTTCTTGACGACTTAGTTCGTTTAATTTATCCAGTAATGAGCGCGATAACAAAACATTATGAGTTAATCCATGGTGGGTTTGCACTGGCGGACGCGGACGATCCATTGGCAACATTAAGACTGGTAACTCACCGGATAATTCTTCCTTCCAATACGCAAGTTGTTGATATAGTAATTCATCTCTCAACCATTCTCTTTGCCACTGAGCAAAATCGGCATATTGAACTGGTAGTGGTTCCAGCTCTGCTTGTTTTTCACCAATCGCATTCTCATAAAATGCCATCCATTCTTGAAGTAAGATTTCCATCGACCATCCATCTGAGATAATATGATGCATATTACACAGAAGAATCCATTCTTCTTCTGAAATTCTTATGAGTTTCCCACGGAACAATGGCCCTTGTTCTAAATCAAATGGAGATTCGACTTCAGTTTGAATCCATTGCTCCAACTTTCTTTCTCGCTCCTCTAATGAAAGCTTAGTTAAGTCCATTTGCAGAAGCGGACGGAAAACGTACGGTTGAATCTGCTGGATAGGATGGCCATCCTCTTCATAAAATACAGTCCGCAAAGATTCATGACGCTCTATCAACTGATTCCATCCCAACTCCAATGCCTCAGGTAACCAATTCCCTGTAAGACGGCATGCCATTGGCATATTATAAAGTGCACTATTAGGTGCAAATTGATCAATAAACCATAAGCGCTGTTGGGCATAAGACAGTGGAATATTTCCCCCTCGTTCTATCGGCATCAATGGTGGAATTTCTCGTTTTTCGCTCCCCTTACGTAACTGATCTATTCGTTTCGATAATGCCTCGACCGTTGAATATTCGAACAGTTCACGTACTGGCAATTTGATTTGAAAGACCTCCTGTAAGCGTGAGACCACTTGTGTAGCAAGTAGAGAGTGACCACCGAGCTCAAAGAAAGAATCCTGAACATCAATGTCTCTTATTCCTAGCACTTGACTCCACACTGAAGCAATAAGTTCTTCCAGCGGAGTTCTTGGGTATACAGTATTTTCAGCGGATTGTTCACTAAGTATAGGCAATACCTTCAAATCAAGTTTTCCATTCGGTGTAAGTGGTAAAAATTCCATCTCAATAAAGTTTGTTGGAACCATGTAATTAGGTAAATGTGTTTGTAGATGTTCTCGCCATTCATGGACACTTCCTTCACCAACTACATAAGCTACTAATCTCTTATCACCTTGATTATCCTCTCGCACCAATACAACAGCTTCTTTCACAGAAGAATGCGCCTGCAAAACAGCTTCTATTTCTCCCAATTCAATCCGGAAACCACGAATTTTCACTTGGTCATCTATACGTCCATGGAACTGGAGATTACCATCAGAAAGATAACTTGCTTTGTCTCCTGTATAATAGAGACGTTCTCCTGACTTGAAAGGATGTGGAATAAATTTTTCCTTTGTAAGATCCGGACGATTAGCATATCCACGTGCAAGACTCTTCCCTCCAATATAGAGATCTCCAATTACACCAATTGGTACTAGCTGAAGATGAGAATCTAACACATAAACTTCTGTATTCGCAATCGGTCGACCAATCGATGGCGTACCTGTTGTCACTCCTACAGGTACATAACAATCTGTGGTAACAACGGTATTTTCCGATGGACCATACTGATTAATTACTGCAAAAGGAATATCGTTAGATGGATACTGTGTTAATTGATCCCCACCAGTAATGATAAAACGAAGATCCGTTTTATCTGGCCAAGATAATTTCAAGAGTCTTTCCAGAATAGGCGTAGGTGCAAAACTAGCTGTTATTCGTGAATCAATGAGCCAGTCCCTTAGTGCTTCTGGATTAATTCTCAGTTCCTCTGTTGACAAGTAGAGTGCTGCACCAGCAGTTAGATACGGCCAAATCTCCTGGACAGCCGAATCAAAAGCAACCCCTGCAATCTGAGTCGCACGATCCTCTGCTGAAATACGATAAACTTCTTGATGCCAAGAAACCATATTCATTAATGAGCGATATTCAACCATAACACCCTTCGGTTTTCCTGTAGAACCAGAGGTATAGACAATATAGGCTAAGTTCTCTGGATTTATTTGACGTGTAGGTGCAATTACGCTTTCCACCGTTAATTCTTCTAACCTCACCATTTCGACGTGTGCGAAATGTCCTTCTTGTCCTTCCGCCGTTACTACAAATTGAATTCCTGCATCTTCAATCATGTATTCTAACCTTGATTTTGGATACAACGGGTCTAAAACAACATAAGCTCCACCAGCTTTTAAAATGCCTAGTAAACTTGCCATTAGCTCTGCTGACCTCGGAAGATAAACTCCCACCACTGACTCTGGGGCTACTCCCTTTCGCTGTAAAACATTTGCCAACTGATTTGCTTGTATATCCAGTTCACCATAAGTCCACTGTTTTGTTTGATCAACTATCGCAATCGCATCAGGACGCATTGCTACTTGCTCCTCAAATCTGTCGCAAATAAGACCCTGATGGGACATTTCCATTACAGTGTCATTCCATGTTTCTAATAACAAATTACGCTCGGGTTCCGATAGCATGCTCAGGTCATGCAACGGATTTTGTGGGCGATGAGAAACTTCATATAGCCATTTCTCAAAGTGTCCTGCCATCCGTTCAATAGTAGTAGCATTGAATAAATCCTTATTGTATTCAAAAGTAAAAAGTAATCCCTCTTCTGTCTCAACTGCCATCACACTTAAATCAAACTTTGCAATTGGACTATGGCTTTCTATCATTTCAATACTTCTACTAGATAACACCGGAAACTCTTGTTTCATATTTTGCAAGATGAACATAGTCTGGAAGATTGGCGAATGACTTGTACTTCGCTCCGGTTGCACAACTTCTACAATTTTTTCAAATGGGATATCTTGATATTCATACGCCTTCAATGCCTTTTGACGAACCTGATACAGTACATCTTGAAATGTCGGTCCACCACTCAAATTAGTTCGATAAACCAGCGTGTTAACGAAGAAACCAATTAGTCCTTCAATTTCTCTATAATTCCGATTCGCAATTGGGCTTCCGACCAAAATATCTTCTTGTCCCGTATAACGAGATAGAAAACTTTGATATGCAGCCAACAGCGTCATGAAGAGTGTAGCCCCTTCTTTTCGGCTAAGTTCATTCAATTTATCATGTAGCGTGCTTGGCAAAACTAGAGTGTATGTCGACCCGTGATGAGTTTGTATTGCAGGACGCGGGCGATCCATAGGAAGTTGGAGTACAGGAAGCTCCCCAGACAATTCTTCCCTCCAATATTGAAGTTGTTGATCAAGCACTTCCTCCTTCAGCCATCCTTTTTGCCACTGAGCAAAGTCGGCATATTGAACCGGTAATGGTTCAAGTTCCGCCACCTTTCCATCCGTTGCTTTCTCATAAAATTCCATCCATTCTTCAAGTAGGATTCCCATTGACCATCCATCTGAAATGATATGATGTAAAGTACAAAGGAGTATCCATTCTTCCTCTCCCACGTGCAAAATACTCGTCCTGATTAATGGACCCTCTGTTAAATCAAATGGCACTTCTGTTTCTTGTTGAATGAAACGTTTAACCTCTTCTTCTCGGTCTTCAGAAGAAAGCATAGTTAAATCCGTTTTCGGAATTGATTGAAAAGCATACGGTTTAATTTGCTGTACGGGTTGACCATTCACTTCTTGAAAGACCGTCCGCAGTGATTCATGACGTTCTATTAGTTGATTCCATCCCGTTTCCAATGCTTCAAGTAGCCAATTCCCTGTAAGACGGCATACCATTGGCATATTGTAAAGGGCACTATTAGGTGTAAATTGATCAATAAACCATAAACGTTGTTGGGCATAAGATAGTGGAATAGCTTCTCCTCGCTCCATCTGTATTAGTGGCGGAATCTCTCGTTTTTTATCTCCTTTACGTAGCTGTTCTAATCGCTTTGCCAGTGACTCCACCGTTGTATATTCAAATAGTTCACGTACTGGTAATTCGATTTGAAAAATTTCCTGTAAACGTGACACTACTTGAGTAGCTAGTAGTGAATGACCACCGATTTCAAAAAAGGAATCCTGCACACTAATATTTTTTATTCCTAACACTTGGCTCCAAACGGAAACAATGAGCTCCTCCACTGGTGTTCGTGATGAAGTAATATCTTCACTTATGAACTGTTCTTCTAATTCCAATAATGCTTTCCGATTCACTTTACCATTTGGAGTGAGTGGCATACCTTCAATTTGGAAAAAGTATGCCGGAACCATATAATGTGGTAATTGCTTCTTGAGATATTCACGCCACTCTCCAGTATCCCCTTCACCCACTACATAAGCTACTAACTGCTTATCTCCTGGTCGATCTTCCTTCACCAACACGACTGCCTCTTTTACAGATGAGTGATCATGTAAAGCTGCTTCAATTTCTCCCAATTCAATTCGGAATCCTCTAATTTTAACTTGGTTATCTATTCTTCCAATATATTCTAAGTTACGATCATTCATATATCTCACCAAGTCACCCGTTCGATATAATCGTTCCCCGTCCTTAAAAGGATGCGGAATAAAACGTTCAGTAGTTAAATCCGGTCGATTGAAGTAGCCACGTGCCAATCCTACTCCTCCAAGGTAAAGTTCCCCTGCCACACCAATCGGGACCACTTGTTGATATTGATCTAACACATACAACTCTGTATTATCAATCGGACGACCAATCGGAATAAGCATTGCCTCTTTTTCTAAATCACAATCGTAATAAGTCACATCCACAGTCGCTTCAGTAGGACCATACAAGTTAATTAACTTTGTTTGCTGAACATTGTAAAAGATCCCCTTAAACCGGCGAACCTGCTCAGTGTTTAACGCTTCTCCACTAGTAAAAACTTGAATTAAAGACGATACATCCCTTTTCGAATTATATAGTTCCATATAATCTAAAAAAGTAGATAACATCGACGGAACAAAGTGCATGGTGGACACACGATATCGTTCAATATACTCATCAATCACCGCAGGATCTTTCTCTCCTCCTGGTGGAAGTAAACAAACACGTGCTCCTACAAATGACCACCAAAATAATTCCCAGACAGAAACATCAAATGAAAACGGTGTCTTTTGTAGGATTGTATCCTCCTCGGACAATGGGTATTTTTTCTGCATCCACTGTAGACGGTTGATAACGGAATGATGTTCAATCATTACCCCCTTTGGATTTCCCGTCGAACCCGAAGTGTATATAATATAGGCTAAGTTATTTGCTGTTACTCCACTCACCGGAGCTAAATTACTCTCTTTAGAAATCATTACTTGATCCCGGTCTAAACAAATTGCTCGAATATCTTTAGGTAACCAGTCCTGTAGTGCCTCTTTTGTTAACAGCACTTGAATTTGTGAATTCTCCAAAATGTATCTCAGGCGGTTTTCGGGATAACTTGGGTCCAGTGGGACATAAGCCCCACCTGCTTTCAAAATCCCAAAGAGACCAATAATCATATCAGGAGAACGTTCAATACATATACCGACTAATGATTCAGGTCCGATACCTCGTTTTTGTAGAAAATGTGCCAATTGATTCGATTTTTCATTCAGTTCTTGATACGTTAGCTTTCCACCCTCATAAACTACCGCCACTGCATTAGGTGTCCGTGCAACTTGCTGCTCAAATAGCTCATGAATCATACAATCATGACCATAAACTACGTCCGTATCATTCCATTCTTCTAGGAGTTGTTTTTGCTCAGTATCCGATAACATTGACAGCTTTGTATATGATTCATCTGGATGATACGTGATTTCATTTAGCCAGTTCTCAAAATGTCCTGCCATACGTGCAATGGTACTACTATCAAATAAATCCGTGTTGTATTCAAATGAGACGAATAGACCTTCTTCCACTTCATAGGCAGTTAAGCTCAAATCAAATTTAGCAATAGACATATTACTTTCTACCATTTCAATACTTCTATCAGGCAAATCTAGTCGTTCTTGTTTTATATTTTGTAGCGTAAACATGGTCTGAAATATAGGGGAATGACTCGTGCTTCGTTCAGGTTGCACAGCTTCTACCACTTTTTCAAATGGTATATCTTGATATTCGTAAGCTTTTAACGCCTTTTTCTTTGTTTGGTTCAAAATCTCTCGAAAAGTAGGGATGCCACTCAAATCTGATCGGTAAACCAACGTATTAACAAAGAAACCAATTAATCCTTCTACTCCCTTATGGTTCCGATTTGCAATCGGACTACCAACTAGAATATCTTTTTGTCCCGTATAACGAGCAAGAAAGCTCTGGTATGCGGCCATTAAAGTCATAAATAAAGTAGATCCTTCTTGTCGACTTATATCCTTCAATTGACTAAGCAATTTATAAGGAAAAATTACGTGATGCGTAGCCCCAGAGTAAGTCTGCTTAACCGGTCGAGGTCGATCCACTGGCAGTTGTAAAATAGGAAGCTCACCAGATAATTCTTCTTGCCAATACGTAAGCTGACGATTTAGCACATCACCTTGCAACCACTCCTTTTGCCACTTCGCAAAGTCTGCATATTGAATGGATAATGAACTTAATTTAGCAGGATTTCCGCCCGTTTCTTCTTCATAGAAAGCAAGTAATTCATTCATGAATATACCAATGGACCAAGCATCAGAAATAATATGATGCATCGTACACAGTAATAACCATTCATCCTTCTCTAATTGAACAAGCTGATTACGAACTAAAGGACCATTCATTAAATTAAATGGTTCTTGCGCTTCTCTCGCAATTAAACTATCTACCTCTTTTTCTTTTACTTCTAGAGGAAGTTGAGAGTAATCTCTTACAGGTAATGCTCTAGGAAGGAATTCGACAATTTGTTGCACAGGTTGTTCTCCTACTTCTTTAAAAACAGTTCGTAATGATTCATGGCGTTCAATGAGTCGATTGAATCCCTTTTCTAATGCTTCAGGTATCCAATTTCCTTTTAGATGCCATACCGTTGGAATATTATATAAAGAACTATTTGGATTAAATCTGTCCATAAACCACAAACGTTGTTGTGCATAAGACAACGGGAGTGCTTCTTTATTCTCCTTTTTTTGCATTTGCTTCTGAAGCCATGCTCTCTTCTCAGGAGAAAGTGAACTCAGCTTTGCAAGTAAATCACTTCTCATTTTTTTACCCCTTCCTCAATCAAATTACTCTCGAATATCCCTTGTGCTTCTTCCTCTGATAGCTCTTCTAATTGCTTAAGTAGTTCCAGTAATTCTTCATCATTACTCACTTCTGCTTCTTTTTGAATATAGTCTTGAAGACTTACATTCTCCTTACTACCCTTCTGCATTTCTTGATTTTTGTTATCGAGCAATTGATCAATCTGTTCTGCCAATTGCTCCACCGTATGAAACATAAATAAATCATGCAATGGTATGTCGATTCCAAAAGTCTCTTTAAGATTAGAAACAGCTTGCGTAGCAAGTAATGAATGGCCACCAATTTCAAAAAACGAATCCTGAATTCCGATGTTTTCCATACCTAAAACTTCATGCCATATCGAAACGATTGTTTTTTCCGTAGACGTACGAGGAGCAATATAACCACTTGCTATCTCCTGTTTCTCTGGTGCTGGTAAAGCCTTCCTATCAATTTTCCCATTAGGAGTGAGTGGAAATGCATTTAATCCAACAAAATAGGCTGGGATCATATAATTTGGTAGTTGATCCTTGAGATAATCACGCCACTTTTGAGCATCTCCGTCTCCTACAACATAGGCAATCAAACGTGGGTCGCCAGGATAATCTTCCCGCACCATCACAATAGCTTCGTTAACTAGTGTATGCCTTTGTAATATCGCTTCAATTTCTCCTAGTTCAATCCGGAACCCACGAATTTTCACCTGATGATCGATTCGCCCAACATACTCCAAATTTCCATCCGGCAAATACCTTACTAAATCTCCAGTCCGGTATATTCGCTCTCCTTCTTTAAACGGATGCGGTATAAAACGATTTTTCGTTAAGTCAGGGCGCTTTAAATATCCACGTGCTAATCCTGATCCACCAATGTACAACTCACCAACTACACCAATTGGAACCATTTTTTGTTCAGCACTTAGTACATATACTTCTGTATTGAATATTGGTTTACCAATCGGTGGGACCCTATGCATGACACCCTTTTCTAATTCCATATACGTGGAATACGTAGTATCTTCGGACGGTCCATATAGGTTGTACACCTTTTCAATCGTATTTCTCTCGTATAAATCTTGAACAAGCGAATATGGCAATGGTTCTCCAGCCAAATTCATCACCTTTACCGAAGAAGGTATTGTTTTTGCTCGAACCAGTTCCTTTGCTGCCGATGGCACAGTATTAACCAAAGTCACACCTTTGGAAGACAACTTCTCTAGATGTAGAGCATTTTCAGCGACAATCACCTTACCACCCATCGTTAAGGGAACAAATACTTCAAAAACGGATAAATCAAAAGATAGCGAAGTTGAAGCTAACACTCCCGCTAATTCCTTTCGGGAATACGTGTGGTGCGCCCAATGAATCATTGTTACTGTATTCCTGTGCTCAATCATTACTCCCTTTGGATTTCCAGTGGAACCTGAAGTATAGATAATATAGGCTAAGTTATCGCCCGTCACTTCACTCGTACATACCGTAGTTACTTCTTGTTCTATTTCTGCTCGATTACGATCAATACAAATCACGTTGACGAATTTAGGTATAACCATTTTTTGTTGTAACTTTTCCTGCGTCACCAGTACCTTTATTTGAGCATCTTCTAAAATGTACTGCAGTCGACTTTCCGGATACGCTGGATCAATTGGGACATATGCTCCTCCCGCCTTCATAATTCCTAAAAGACCGACAATCATCTCGGATGAACGTGTAACGCAAACCCCAACTAATGATTCGCATGTTACACCATTTTTTTGTAAATAATGTGCCAACTGATTCGAGCGTTCGTCCAACTCTCGATATGTTAGTTCTTCATCTTCGCACACTACTGCAATTGCTTCTGGTGTTTTTTTCACCTGTTCTTCAAACATTGTATGAATCGTACTTTCTTCCATATCTATAACACGCGATTTATTCCATTCCTCTAGTAGTTGCTTATATTCTACTTTCGATAACATATTCAGTTCTGATAGTACACATTTTGGATGAGAGACAATTTGATTTAACCAATGTTTAAAATGACTTGCCATACGTTCAATGGTTGTATCATTAAACAAATCAGTATTATATTCAAAGGTTAGTGATAATCCTTCTTCCGTCTCAGAAGCAAATAAACTCAAATCAAATTTGGCAACAGAAGCATGGCTTTCCATGAGTTCCATTTGTCTTTCAGATAGCTGAAGAAACTCTTGTTTCGTATTCTGTAAAGTAAACATAGTTTGGAATATTGGTGAATGACTTGTATTCCGTTCAGGTTTTACGGATTCTACCACTTTCTCAAATGGGATGTCCTGATACTCGTATGCTTTTAGCGCTTTTTTTCTTACCTGCGACAAAAGTTCTTGGAACGTCGGATTTTCACTGAAATCAGCTCGATAAACCAACGTGTTTGCAAAGAATCCTATTAATCCCTCAATCTCTTTCACATTTCGATTAGCGATTGGGCTTCCAACTATAATGTCGTCCTGTCCTGTATAACGAGAAAGGAAGCTTTGATACGCTGCCATCAATGTCATAAATAAAGTGCATCCTTCTTGCAGACTTAAATCTTTGAGCTTTTCCTGTAGGGAATTCGCCACTATTAAGGACTGACTTGCACCACGATGGGTTTGAACTGCAGGTCGAGGACGATCCATCGGTAATTGTAAAACCGGTAGTTCCCCAGATAATTCTTCCTTCCAATATTGAAGGTGCTGATTCAAATTCTCCTCTTTTTGCCATTCCTTCTGCCACATGACAAAATCTGCATATTGGATAGATAACTCCTTCAATTCCACTGGTTTTCCGGTTAGTGCTCCTTCATAAAAAGCCATCCATTCTTCAAGTAAGATTCCCATTGACCATCCATCTGAAATAATATGATGCATCGTACAAATGAGAACCCATTCTTCCCTGTCCACTTTCAATATTCTTGTTCGAATCAGAGGACCTTGTCCCAAATGAAATGGTTCCTCCGCCTCGTTTTGAATAAGGCGTTTCATTTCTCTTTCCCTATCTTCCAAAGAAAGATCTGTTAGATTCGTTTGAGGAATATGTCTGAACACATGAGATTGAACCTGTTGAAAAGGTTCATCCTCTTGTTCTAGAATTGTCGTCCTTAATGATTCATGACGCTCCAACAATTGATTCCATCCGACCTCCAATGCTTCAATTGACCATTTACCTGTTAAGCGACACGCTGCATGAATATTGTACATCGCACTATTTGGCATTAATTGATCAATAAACCATAGACGTTTCTGCGCATAGGAAAGTGGGATAACTTCTTCTCGTTTCATAGGTACAAGAGGAGCAACCTCTCGTTCTTTATCTTCTTTTCGTAACTGATCCACTCGTTTCGCCAATGCTTCCACTGTATCGTGCTTGAAAAGTTCACGTAATGGAATTTTAATTTGGAACAGTTCTTGTAACCGAGAGACGATTTGAGTAGCAAGTAGTGAGTGCCCACCACGTTCAAAGAAGGAATCCTGAATACTAATATTTTCTATCCCTAACACTTGACCCCAAACCGAGGCAATAAGCTCTTCCGATGGCGTCCGAGGTAGAACATTTAAATCTCCAATAGCTTGCTCATCAGGTATTGGCAAGGCCTTTCGGTCAATTTTCCCATTCGGAGTAAGCGGGAAGTGTTCTAACTCTACAAAGTGCGCTGGAATCATATGATTCGGTAATTGTTTTTGTAAATACTCTCTCCACTCCTCGGTATTTTCATCGCTTATTACATATGCAACCAATCGTTGATCACCTGGACGATCTTCTCTAACTAATACGACAGCCTCTTTAATAAACGAATATTTTTCTAAAGTGGCTTCAATTTCTCCTAATTCAATCCTAAAACCACGCATTTTGACTTGATGGTCCATTCTACCTATAAATTCTATATTTCCATCAGTTAGATATCTTACTGAATCTCCTGTTCGATATAGTCGTTCCCCCAATTGGAATGGATGCGAAACGAATTTTTCAGCAGTAAGATTCGGACGATTTAAGTATCCACGTGCTAAACCAGCACCACCAATATATAACTCACCCTCAATTCCTATTGATTGCAAGCGTTGATTTTGGTCTAATACATATAATTGCGTGTTCTGTATTGGCTGTCCAATAGAAACAAATTCTTGATTAGGCTGAATATCAAATGCATTCACATAAATAGTGGCTTCAGTTGGTCCATAAAAGTTGGTTAATTTCACTTGTCCACTATAATTCCATTTCTGTTGAAATCGTCTAACTAACCCTGAACTTAGTTCTTCTCCACCAGAAAATACATGGCGTACGGACGAACAATTCATGTTCAATTCAATACGATTGAAGTGATCTAAGAAAACAGATAACATTGAAGGTACAAATTGAACTATAGTAACCTGATGTTGTTTAATCACTTCAGCTATAATAGAAGGATCTTTTTCTCCACCTGGAGGTAAGAAAGATACACTGGCACCAACGTGAATGCCCCAAAACAATTCCCAAACAGAGACATCAAATGAGAATGGCGTTTTCTGCAAGACCACATCCTTTTCAGAAAGCGGATATTTATGTTGCATCCATTCTAGATAATTAATTACTGAATGATGCTCAATCATTACTCCCTTTGGATTCCCTGTAGATCCTGAAGTATACATAACATACGCTAAATTTTCTCCTGTTACACCACTTATACATGGGGTTGATTCTTCTTTTTCAATTGCAGTGTAATCTTTATTCATACAAATCGTTTCTATATTTTCAGATACAAACAAATTTTTAGAATTCTCTTCCGTCACTAGTACTTCGATTCCAGCATCCTCTAATATATATCGAAGCCGACTCTCTGGATAAGTAGGGTCAAGTGGAACATACGCTGCTCCTGATTTTAGAATACCTAATAACGCTATCATCATTTGTAATGAACGTTCCATATATACTCCAACTAGAGACTCTGGGCCTACACCATGCTTTTGTAAATAATGAGCTAGCTGATTTGCACGCTTCTCCAACTCTTTATAGGTAATTTGTTCATTTTCGTAACTAGCCGCGATTGCTTCCGGTGTTTTTTTAACTTGCTCCTCAAACATCGTATGAATCATGCCTTCAGCCGAATAATTAACTTGAGTATGATTCCATTCCTCTAGTAACTGTATCTGTTCTTCTTCTGTTAAATGAGTAATTTCAAATAGTTTTGAATCTAGGCTCTTCGTCATCTGAATTAATATTTGCAATAAGTGATTCTGAATCAGATTTATTGTTTCTTCATTAAAATAGCTTCGATCATACATCAACTTTAAAGTAATTTTCTTACCGGGCATTACAATGAGTGTTAAAGGATAATTTGTTTGTTCCGTGCTTGTAACATCTAGTAATCTTAAATCATCATTTCTCTCACCTTGAATTGGATAATTTTCAAACACATACAAGGTATGAAATAAGGAGCTATTTCGCGGAACCTCACTCCAGCCTTGAATATCTATCAACGAATTATACTCATACTGTCTTCGTTCCATTTCTTTCATTTGTATTTTACGAAGCCAATCTACTACTGATGTATTATCCGTTAATCGAATTCTGGTAGGTAATGTGTTAATAAATAGCCCCACCATATTCTCTGCTCCCATTAAATCAGTAGGACGCCCAGCGCTAGTTACGCCAAATACGACGTCACTGTCACCGCTATACCTACTCATCAAATAAGCCCATGCACCTTGTACTAACGTATTCAACGTTAATCGACTATTTCGTACCCACTCTTGTAAACTCTCAGTAAGTTCCTCAGATACTTGATAAGCACATTCTCCATAACCCTTCTCTTGTCCTTGTTCCTTTCTTTCCATTGCTAATGGAGTAGGTGCATAGAACCCTTTTAATTCTTCTTTCCAAAATTCCTCTGCTTGACTTTGATCTTGTTTATTTATCCATTGAATATATTTTTTATAAGGAAGAGGTTTAGGAAGATTCAACAATTCTCCCTTTATCATCTTGAGATAAACTTCCATCACTTCACTAAAGACCAATGACACACTCCATCCATCTAGCAAAATATGATGATGTGTCCAAATAATTCTCGTTTCCTCTTTTGCCTCTTTAATCGCAGTGACTCTCATCAATGGTGCTTCATCCAATAAAAATCCTTTTCTACGATCTACATTCAAAAACTGTTGTAATTTCTTCGCCCTTTCATCATGTGGATAGGTGCTCCAATCCTCTTGATGAATAGTAAAAGGAAGACGTTGGTAAACCGCTTGTAGTGGTTTTTCTACTTCCTCCCACACAAATACTGAACGTAAAACCTCATGTCGATGAATAACATATTCCCAGGCCTTTTCAAAAGTAGCAATATCCAATTGCCCCCCGAGCAAGAAGCCTACTTGTACAATATAGGAAAATGAATGTTCATCATCTTGATCGTATAAAGTATGAAACAGTATTCCTTTTTGCAAAGGTGATAAACCATAAATATCAATAACGTCTCCCATTTTTACACCCTCTTCTTTTTTAATTTAAGTAATACTTTGCTCAAGCTTTCTTCCGTAAGATCCTCTGCATCAGCAAAATCTGATACCGTAAAAGCAGACTCTGTTGTTGGTTTATTTATAAGTTGACGAAGATGCCTCAACATACCATCTGCTATCAATTGAATTTTTAATTTAGAAAACTGTTCTCTACTATACATCCAAACAAAATGTAACTTTTCATCTTTCACCATTCCGATAACATCAATTAGATGAGATGGTTTGGAATCTGGAGCATGATCTAAAAATGTAAATCCTGTCTCTTGCATAAACAAAGATTCCCTTGAGAAAACCTGATCAAATTGGCCCAAATAGTTAAAACTTATTGAAGGCTTTTGCTGATAAAACGGAAGTAATCCTTTATTCAAGTAACGTAAAATACCATAGTCAACTCCGCGATCTGGGATTCGACGCAATTGTTCTTTGACAGACTTTAATCCTTCAATAGGTGTTTGAGTTCCTTGAAAATTGAGATGAACGGGATAAATACTCGTGAACCAGCCCACTGTCCTTGATAAATCAATACCTTCAATTACCTCTTCTCTTCCGTGTCCTTCTAGATGAATAGAAACGGTTTGCTGATTTGTACAATCGACGATAGCTTGTCCTAATGCCGTTAATAGTACCTCATCAATCCTTGTCTTATGAGTTACTGGAACTTCGTGTAACAATTCATGTGTTTCTTCTATTCCTAAAGTCCTCGTCACTTGATCAATCGATTCCTCTGTCGTTTCTTGTATTGGATAGTCCATTGGAATTTTCATCGTTTCTTTTTCTACTTGTTGATTCCAATAATTTTGTACTTCTTTTGAAATACCCGAATCACTGTATGTCTGGAGTCGTTCAGACCACTCTTTAAAAGATGTACTTTTCGCAGGTAAGCGAACTTCTTGACCTTGTTTCATCTGGTTATATACCACCTGTAAATCTTCCAATAGAATCCTCCATGACACTCCATCTACTACTAAATGATGAATCACCCAGAATATTCGATCATTTCCAGTCAAGTTATCTTCAAAGTACACTACTCTCATTAACGGACCAGTAACTAAATTGAAACTAGCTTGATTAATGTTCATTTCTTCTTGTATTATTGTATTCCACTCTTTTTCATTAACTTGATTCCGTTTTACAACATGGAGTACTGACAGCTCATCAGTCTCTTCATTTCTCTGCCTCCACGTTCCGTTCGGTAACTGTTCGTACCGGAAACGTAAAGCATCATGATGTTTGAGTAAATTTAATATCGCTCCCTCTAGTAATTTCACATCCAATCTTTCTTTTACTCTTAAAAGCATTGATTG
Organism: Bacillus sp. AY2-1; assembly: GCF_008368965.1. NCBI lineage: Bacteria > Bacillati > Bacillota > Bacilli > Caryophanales > Bacillaceae > Bacillus > Bacillus sp. AY2-1. The sequence goes on from NZ_QPEL01000036.1 coordinate 24,314, forward strand.
ATTCCAATGCTCTGTATGTGGATGTTCTTGCTCGAAGAACCAGCACTGAATTGGAGTAAGAGGCACATCACCTATCACAATTCCCTGCTCCGCTTGTACTCCCTGCGTTTCTATAGCCACTTGTGCCAGCTCAGCGATAGTTGGGCATTCAAACATTTGCTTTGGAGTAAGTTTTAACCCCACTTGACTTGCTTGAGATATGATTTGAATACTGAGAATCGAGTCGCCACCAATTTCAAAGAAATTATCATAGATTCCCACCTTTTTAACACCTAATACTCGCTTCCAAATGGTAGTCAGTATCTGTTCGTTACTATTCCGAGGGCCAACACATTCACTATTAATCTGCTTTTCCTCCGGCATAGGTAAGGCCTCACGATCAACTTTACCGTTAGCTGTAAGTGGGATAGCTTCCATCGCCACAAATCCCGAAGGAACCATATAACTTGGTAGTTTCGCTTTAAGATACTCTCTCCACCCATCTACATTTCCATCTCCTACAACATATGCTACTAATCTTTTATCGCCCGGCTGATCTTCTCTTACAATTACAACTGCCTCTTTTACATATACATATGTATGTAAAGTAGACTCAATTTCCCCAATTTCAATTCTGAAACCACGTATTTTAACCTGATGATCAATTCTTCCACGATAATCTAAATTCCCATCTGGCAAATACCTCGCTAAGTCTCCTGTCCGGTATAATCTTGCTTTCGGATCACTACTAAATGGATGAGATATAAAACGCTCTGCTGTTAATTCAGGTCTATTTAAATATCCACGTGCCAATCCTGCTCCACCAATATAAAGTTCACCATCAACACCTATAGGAACAGGTTGTTGATAAGCGTCTAGTATATACACTTCTAAATCGAGAATCCGCTTTCCAATATTACTTCTTGAAGCATGCTGCACATCATCTAGAGTAATTGGATAATATGTAACATGAACTGTAGTTTCTGTAATTCCATACATATTAATTAACTGTGGGTTTTTCTCACCATACCTTTGAAACCACGGTAACAAGCTAATAGGTTCTAATGCTTCTCCGCCAAATATTACGTAACGTAGCTGCAAATTTTTATTCTTATCTTCTTGTTCACACACTCGTATTAATTGTCGAAATGCGGAAGGTGTCTGATTTAGAACTGTGACTTCTTCCTCCACTAATAATTGATAAAAATCCTTAGGTGATCGACTAATCCAGTACGGAACAACAACTAATTTTCCACCATATAATAATGCTCCCCAAATTTCCCATACTGAGAAATCAAATGCATACGAATGAAAAAGCGTCCAAGTATCTTTTTCATTAAACTGATACCAACAATCCGTTGATTTAAATAACCGAATGACATTGTGATGCTCTATCATAACGCCCTTTGGATTTCCCGTTGATCCCGAAGTATAGATTACATATGCCAGATTTTTGGGACCGACATCAGAAAGCGGCAAAGTCTTACTTTCTTTCCCAATCTCATCTTGATCACGATCCAGGCAAATCGACTCAACATTTTCTGGTAACCATTTCAATTCTTTTAAACTTTCTTGCGTCACGAATAACTGAATGCTAGCATCTTCTAAAATATATTGAAGTCGCTGCTCTGGATATGTTGGATCGAGTGGAACATAAGCCCCACCAGCCTTCAAAACCCCTAAAATACCTACAATCATTTCGAGGGAACGTTCAACGCATATTCCAACTAAAGTATCAGGTCCTACTCCCTTTTTCTGCAAATAATGAGCTAACTGGTTTGCACGTTCATTAAGCTCCTTATAAGTAATTTTTTCTTGTTCATACGTAACTGCAATAGTATTTGGATAAATCATCGCTTGCTGTTCGAATATTTCATGAATAGTTACTTGAGGTGGGACATTTAGTTTAGGATTGTTGAACTCAACTAAACTTATTCTTTTATCTTCCTCAGAAATGATTTCTATTTCAGCTACCTTCTGCTTTGGTTTTTCAAAAGTGTTTTCCATTATCGCTAACATCACGTTAAAAAACCGTTTTATCTCTTCCTTAGAAAATAGCTCCTCACGATAATCAATATGTACATGTAAAGAGTCAATATCAATTAGATTTTCAATATGCACTGCAAAATCTTGTACCTCTTCATGGTTTGGAATCCATAGTGAGTCACCACTTTCATCGCGATCCCTATAATCAATCGTAGTTCCGAAAAGTCTCACATTACTATTATTCTCTTTATTAATCTGCTTTAACAACAAATCAAATGGATATTTCTGGTGCCTCAATAATTTGCTTTGTTTTCTGGACACCCTGCTAATAAATGAAAGTACTTCTTCTTCTGGATCAATATCCATTCTTAAAGGAACTGTACTCACCATCATTCCAATCAATTTTCGTTCCATTTTAGTCATACGATTGCCGTAAGCCATTCCTAAACCAATATCAAGCGATGAAGTCCACCGATACATGGACAACGAGAAAGCAGCAACAAAAAAAGTGTATAAACTAATTTTGTAATCTTCAGAAAATTTTTCTATCTTTCTCTTCAAATGCTCCGTTAATATAAATGTCTCACGTGATGCTTTAGTGCTAACTTGGTACGTATTATAGGGCTTCAATCCAGTCACAGATGGCAGTGTTTTAAATTCCTCTAACCAGAATTTTTGATCTTTTTGAAAGCGACTACTATTCAAGTATGTTTGTTCATTGGTCAGGAATTGAACATATGAATTTTTAATTTCGCCTTCCTCATTCTCGTTATGCATTTCATAATAATATTTTGCAATTTGCTCAGTAAATATTTGAATTGATAAACCATCCATAATAATATGATGAACATTTCCAAAGACTGCACATTCATTATCGTTTAATTTTATTAAAGCGAAATAGTATAAATCTGAATTAAATAATGTAAACGTGTCTTTTGTTTTCTGCTCAATCCATTCCTCAAGCAAATTTGTATTCTCCACATTACTGAAATCAAAAAACTCAAATTCTTGTTCTTCATGTTTAATAAAATATTGTTTCGGTTCCTGATGCCCATTTTCTTTTAACCTAATGCACAGACCGTCATTTTCACTGATAACGCGATTCACAACTTGGTTTAATTTTGAATAATTCATTTTCCGATGAAGTTTAAATAAAAATCTTAAATTACATATTCCTTTATCAGAATGAATAACTTCTGTATACCATATTCTTCGCTGCGGATGGCTTAATCGATAACATTCCTCATTGGTCATAAAAATCTCCCCTTCAAAAATTATTTGCTCTTATAGGTTCGTGTTTATGTTTAGCCCATAAATATTTCTGCAGTGAAACTCCAATTAATCCAATAATAACAAGCCCAATCCCTCCATAAACATAGAGTTGAGTTACTCCAAACAAATGCACTAATGGGCCACTCATAGCAGGAGAAATAATTAGAACTGCGTTTGTTAAACTGCTTTGTATACCAAATACTCTTCCTACTTGATCTTGGTCGGATTCTATTTGTAAAATGACTTGATTAGATACAAGCATCAGCCCACTTCCGATACCAGCGATAAAACTAATTAAATAGGCTAAAACGAAGACCGTACCGGGCGTTATCAAACCAATCCCCCCAAAACCAATTCCCATTAAAACCATACCTCCACATACTACCCAGCCATATTGAAATTGTTTTAATTTCTGAGTTAGTAGTGCACCAAGTATTCCGCCAAGACCAATAATAGAAATGATATATCCCATTTTACTTTTATCATGTGGGAATAAGCTCTTAAATAAAGTTGGGAATTGTGAGTCGACTAATTGTAATACTGCCATGGCTATTGTAACGAAAATCATGGTTGATAATATTATCCGATTAGATAACACATAACCCCACCCTTGTACCCAAGCGGTCCAAGTACTTTGTTTTTGCTTTTCAACAAATTCTTTCGATATAGTTTCTTTAAATTTTATTGTGGGTATGAGAACTAAGGTAGCTAATAAACAACTTATAGCTCTTATAATGAGGCAGAACTCTGGTTGAAACCAGCTCAGCAACATGCCCCCTATAAGTGGACCTACTATCTTGGTACCCTGCTCTACTATTCCGTTGATACTTACTGCTTTAGTAAGTAAGTCCGGGGATACAATCTGTCTTGTTAGTGTTTGCTGTGCAGGATAATAGAAAACAATAAAAATGGAACGAATCATTAATGCCACTAAGAGCCAGTGGATATCTTGTACAAATAAAAGAGCAATTGTTATTAGACCAACCATTAGATTACAGAACATCATAATTGGAATTTTTCTAAAACGATCTGCAATAACACCTGCCCATGAGCCAAAAATAATTCCAGGAAGTGCATATGCAACAGGGATCAATCCAATCATAGTAGGATCTACTTCCCATTCAAACCCAACTATAGTCATAATCGCTAACATATCAATAAAAACACCAAGCATAAGCAATGAATAAGCAGAGAAAACTTGTAAATAAACCCTATTTCCTAATAGGCCTTTTGAATCAGTAGTTTTCATAAAAGCAAGCTCCTTAGGTTACTAATATAAACGCTTTTGCGTATAAGGTACCCCTTTATTAAACCTAATTAATCATTATAAAGATTTCACCTAGAATGTAACTTCGTCAAAACCTAGACTAATCTCAAGGTTTAGTTTATTTTAAATAGTCAGATAAATTTAGGCGCACCTATTTCTTCGTATTTATATCAACTGTTACAACATAGACCTTTACCTTACACTAAAAAACAGCTAAACATTACCTTAATATAACCATTTATAGTTGTTTGCACATTCAATTCACATCCTTTTTAAAGTTGGCTTTTTTCTATCTCAAATACTATCACACAAATATTTCACCTACTATATTCATAAAGTTGAAATATTTGAATCAGAAAATTCGGATAAAAAAAACCAACCCACAAATCATACCAAACAATTATTTAGTTATATTGTCAGTTTATAGATGGCTTTAGCCATAAGGATATCAAAAATTAAGTTTCTTAATTTTATTAACATAATAGTTTAAAGAGACTATAAATCCTACTAAACAAAAAGATAAATATACAATAAAGTATATTTATCTTTTCTTATCCTACATATTTTCTATGCAAATTAATTCCAATAACTAAAATTGATAATAAAAATATAATACTACCAATTACTAATGTACTCATAACAGAATTGAATAATATAGTATTAATACTTCTACACCTACTACCTATTTTATTTATTAGATATTTACACTTCAAAAAAATTACAAATTATTCACAATTAGGATACACACCCAAAATATGATTTGAATATGTTATTATATTTTAAGATAATATAAAATCAGTTTTTCTAAAAGAGAACTTAATTTTAATGTAGTACGAAATTGTTAGTACTACAGTATATATTTTAAGTTAGTTATAAAAACGTTTAAAGACCACCTATTTCCATAAGTGATCTTTCTTTGTAATTCTACATTTATGCACTACTGTAGAAATATATCGTAGATACGCTTTGTATGCTAAATTTCTAGTTCTCTCCATTTACTAAAAAACATAGCTTAGCACAATTAATATCATATTCGTTAAATTGCAAACTATTATTTTGTCTTCTGTACAGACAAACTACTAAAAATCAAATCAGCAACTTTTACATATCCTTTTGAGTTTGGATGAATTAAATCCTTAGACCAAAGCGTATTGTCATTAACTAAATGATGATTCCAAAAATCAACATGATGAAACTTATATTCTCTGCTCAGTGAACGTATAACTTCATTTGCCTCTAATAATTGTTCTTTTATTACTTGTTTTTTTTCAGAAGCAAAAGGAAGCCTAACTGTAAAATCAGGAAGGTTTGCTATAATAATATCAGCCCCTGCTTTACTTAATGAATCTATCATAAATTCCATATCGTTCTTATATGCATCATGATTCCAACGTCCTTTTAAAACATCGTTTGCCCCTGCAATGAGACTAACCAAATCTGGATTAAAAGTTAACGCCTTTTCCAATTGCTGCGAGCGAATTTCTTTAGTTACTAAGCCACGCTTTGCCAAATTAGCATATTTTATATCGTTTTCACACAGTTGAACAAAATGATCTATCCAGCTTTTTAATGCAATTCCCTCAACTTCATCCCCTATCCCCTCTGTAAAACTATCACCAATTGCTACAAATCGCTTCCACATATGTATTCCCCCTTTATTATTAACCATATCTATACTATACAATAGCTCACACCGTAATTGTTATTTCTAAGTGGTTTTCGATTTCAATTATATTCCACTTTATTATATTTACATTTAGAATCCAAAATTGACCGATTCCTAAGTATACTTAGGAATCGGTCATATTCGTATATTTACTAAAGAAATAAAATTTCTCTAGGAATTATACTTTTTTCAAAAAATTGGTTGTTCTTTGTTTTGCCCAGTTGATACATTTCTTTTCGATTAAATGATATGAAACTATAGAAAAAAGTAGTGTCATTGCAATGCATAAAGTAAGAAGGAAAAAGATAGGTATCTTTGTATACAAAAGTTTAAATAGTACCATCATGATTGGAAAATGACACAAATAGATACTGTATGAAATTTCTCCTAAATATACAAATACACTCTTATTTAAAAATGCTTTTACTTTTAGGTTACTCATAGCCATTATAATAAATATACCAACCCCCATTACGACACCCCAATCTTTTAATAAGAAAGTAGTATCATTACGGGAAAAACCATAAATTAAAATGGAATATAAATACAGAATAATCCCTAATGCAATAAGAAATCCTTTTTTAAATTTTTTCATATTCCTATATGAGTAGATAAGTTTTTCCTGATACTTAAAAAGTAACATTCCAACCATAAACATAGATGTAAAATGCAGTGTATCAGCATAACCATTATAAAATCCTTCAGCTTTCCCAATATACAACACATTAAGAAAAACACTAATTAAAGAAAAGCTCAAAGCAAATAGTATCGTTTTCTTCCAATTCAATTTATAAAAAAGAAGGAATAACAAAGGAAACACAATAGATATACGCATTTCTTGAGCCAATGACCAAATAACTGGATTATAATTTTCCGTAAAAAAGTTATTAAGAAGCACAAAGTGGTTTAGAATATCTAATTTTGTTATAGACCCTTGCCACCTATCATAGAACCAATCCCGTAGTCCTACCACTTCATACGACGAAAATAAAATAAATAAAACAAAGGAAACAATTATCCAAAAATAATAAGGAATATAGATTCTTACAAATCTCTTAATTAAATATCCCCAATAATTTGTTTTTGAATGATAAAGTGCCATCGATAACACAAAACCACTTAGTACATAAAAAACGATAACAGCTTCCCCACCCGCCCATAAAAACCTAAGCGGGGAAAATTTAATAGAATTAGGCAACGATGGTAGCATTAAACAAAAATGTCCAAATACCACAGTAAGTGCCGCTAACCCTCGTATGGAATCTAATTCTTTTATTCTCTTACTCATAAAATGTTCTCCTTGTAAATTGTAGATTTTGCTTTTCATAAAGGCCACTATGCGAATGTAGTGAGAGAATTGTACACATCGTTTCTTTAAATTCCTAATATAAGCAGTAAAAAGTTAATTTGACCTCCATTTCTTTATATACATAATTTAAAACAAAATATTTAATACAAAGAAAAGATTTTATTAAATTTTTATAAAGTGAAACTTTAATGGGTGGTTTTTCATCATGTAACTTTATTAAACTAACCTTGCACCAGAATCCTTTAAATCGAAAGATTCATAATAAACGCCATCCCTTCTGTATATTTCTACAAAAAGAATAGCGTTTTTGGAGTATATGGATACAAATTTATTTTAGCTTAATAGAAATACAAAAAGTTCCGAAGGACCAAATTTGAAAAGTAATACAATCTTTCATTCCAAACTATCCACATAAGAATCTATAATACTTTGAAACCTTTTGTTTCAAACTAATATTTAGTTGTATCCTATAAAATTAGCTTTTTACTATATCAATCGCACTATCCCACATACCACTAAAAAAAGATCCAGTTTTACGTATAAAACGTGTAAACCAATTTGCTTGTTCCACATCAGATTTTGTTACAAGGTCTATTTGTAATGAATTACCTGATAAGAACCCAGGATCGGTATTATCTTTAGGCGAGATAATTATTTTACTAATTGTTACACCTTTTTTAATAGGCGCTTCTGGTTCTTTATTTGATACTTTAAATTCTTTTTTATAACCGTCTTTGTTTCCCTTCCGCATTGGAAGTGAAACAGCTTGCTTCGTTTGAACTACTACATCTTTCTCTTTTGCATTTGCTACTCGTACCGTTTCATGTCCTTTTACTACTGAATCTTTTCCGTAGACATTCTTCACTTCAAAATTCGCAAATCCATAATCGTATAATTTCTTTGTTTCATCAAAGCGTGCCGTATGAGATTTTGCTTTTATCACTACAGAAATTAGGCGCATACCATTTCTTTCTACTGTACCAGTGAAACAATCTCCCGCTTCTGGAGTCGTTCCTGTTTTCAAACCATCTACACCTTCATATTGCTTAATTAAACCTTTTAACATCCAGTTAAAGTTCGCCATATCAATTGGATATTTACCACCCTCTTGGAATGTTTTTTTAGGAATTTTTGCTGTATTCAATATTTGGGGAAAATCTTGAATAAGACGTTGTGCTAAAATTGCACAATCCCTTGCAGACATTTTATTTTTCTCGTCTAGAGTTGTCCCTTCTAGGTGATATCCTTTTAAATCTTGATTTGTTAAGCCTGTAGAGTTTACAAATTTATAATCTTTCATTCCAAACTCTTTCGACTTATCGTTCATCATTTTTACAAAATTGCCCTCTTTACCAGCAATCTCTTCAACTAAAGCAATTGTTGCACCATTTGCAGAATAAATTGCCATTGCCTCATATAACTCTTTTACCGTATAAGAGCCACCATTTTCTAATGGAACATTTGATAATGAACGATCTTGCGAAATCTTATGTGCATATTCAGAAATTTTAACTTTTTGATCCCATTTAAGTTTTCCTTTATCTACCGCTTCATGAACTAAGTATTCGCTCATCATTTTTGTCATACTAGCAATTGCCAATGATTCATCTGCATTTTTTTGATATAAAATTTTTCCGGAATTTGCTTCTATTAAAATTGCTGATCCTGCTTCAACCTCTATAGCAGAAACTGTTTCCGCTGCTGCTCTTCCAAATGTAACGAACATACTAAAAAATAGTGTAAGCACTGTTACTATTGCAATAAATCTCTTGCAAAACATACCTTTCACTTCTGTTACCTCCAATATCTTTGTACTCAAAAAAGCGTTATTCTAACATAATCTCAAAAAAATAGAAAGTGTTCTCAAATTGTATATACATATTAAACGTTAGGATTGCTTTCATATAGACCATCTCATCTGACACTTTTAGGTGCCCTGATACTTTGTATTCCCACGCATATCCTTATTTTTAATCCCCTTATATTTTTTAAAATGATTCGCACTTTCATATTTTTTAGGATTACAATTAATAGACAATCTACATAATACATTTGTTCCACATTTACAAAAAATAAAGTGAAACTTTAATCAGTGGGGGTTTTGTTCATCCCCACTAATTATTAACCCTCACCAATCGGGATTTTAATTATTCAATTGAGCTATTTGCTAGACTTATATTAGAGATAAATTTTCTTTAGTCTAAACCATTAGTTTTTTGTAATAAAAAAACTACACCCAATACTGAATGTAGTTTTTCTAACTAACTAATTTATTTATTTTTTACTTCATTTTTATAAAAAGCAAATAATGGTTCAATGGATGGACTAGATAACAGCGGAATTGCCTTCTCGATCAATTTCCTATCCCAATCAAACCAACGCATTTCCATTAACATGTTTATTTCTGTATCAGTGAATCGTTTCTTTATTTCCTTAGCAGGATTTCCACCAACTATTGTATACGGCGGAACATCTTTACTTACGACAGATCCTGCAGCAACAATTGCACCTTCACCAATAGTAACGCCAGGCATTATTATAGCATTCATTCCAATCCAAGCATCACTTTTAATGACTGTATCGCCCTTAGTTTCATATGATTGTTCAATTTGCTCAGCGAATGGATATACTGTAATCCATTCTGAGTGATGATTATGGTTACCACCCATTAAAATGACTACTCCACTTGCAATGCAAACATAATTCCCAATAATGAGTTTATCAAGATGCCATCCCATCTGTTCAATTGGATTAAACAGTGCTTGTGACTTAGCATCCCCCCACAAATACCTTACACAACCATCTTCAAAATTTTGATGACCATAATACCCTGAATAATAGGAGTACTCTCCTACTTCAATGAGTGGATTTGTTACTATATCTTTTATATATTTTGTTTCTGACCAATGATTAAATAATGGATGCTTCATAACTTTATTCCTCGCTTCTAAGTATTATATATTTTGCTATTTACTTAGAAGCTTACTACGACTGCTACATTTTTTAGCTTTCTCAAACGACGAATCATTATCTTCAAGCCTTTCTTTTATAATAGAAAAAGCATAACGCAATACATTACACTAGTCAAATTGTGTAATTTTGAACACATCTTAAACAGTGTAATACTGCAATAACAACATGAAAACACTCTAACTTCGATACAAATACTATATTTATTACATTTAGTTCATATTTTGTAAAAAAATCTTAATTGCCATGACAAAGCAAACAATAACCACTATTGGTCGTATTAATGACGTCCCTTTTGTAAGCACCATCTTCGCCCCAATATATGACCCTATAATTTGACCAAGCATCATAATCAATCCAATTGTCCAATCGATTTGGCCAAAAATAATAAAATACAACAAAGCAGCGAAATTACTAGTAAAATTCAAAATCTTAGCATTTGCAGTTGCCCGTGTAGCACTATATCCACATAAAAGAATGAACGCTAAAGCAATCAAGCTACCTGTTCCTGGGCCGAAGAAACCATCATAAAATCCAAGGAATGGAGGCACTGTTAACGCAAACAACAACATACTTATTTTTCTCGGTCGATCTTCGTTTGCTATATTTGGAGATAATAGAAAATAAAGACCAATAATAATA
>NZ_QPEL01000037.1:0-46804 GCF_008368965.1 Bacillus sp. AY2-1
AATGCATATAAGAAAATAAATAATGAAGTGAAACTTCTATCAGTGGATTATTAATTTAGAAAAGAAAGGGTGTGGAATATGCCAGATTTAGTGAGTGATGTAAGCCATTATATGAATTATTTAGTGACGAAACGAAATACTGTTTCTAGTAATATTGCAAATGCAAATACACCTGGCTATAAAGCACAAGATGTAACATTTGCTGAGCAGATGAATAAAAGTAGTGCATTATATAAAAACAATGCGGCTGATTTAAAGAGTAATCCAGATTTATATCAAACGAATGAAATGCACTTGCCGACAGTAAATACGAAAAATACATATGCAAAGATTCAAACAAAATCAATGCAAACGAATAAAGACGGAAATAGTGTGGATGTAACGACAGAAATGCTAGATTTAATGAAAACAAATCAGTTATACGGTATTTCAATTAACGCAATTAATACACAATATGCAATTAACCAAGCGGCACGCGGACGTTAAAGGTAGAAGGAGAGACAACGGATGTTTCAGGCAATAAATGCAAGTGGCTCAGGGCTAACGACAGCGAGAAAGTGGATGGAAGTTACTTCTAACAATATTGTAAATGCAAATACGACGGCGGCTCCGGGGACAGATTTATATGAGCGTCGTAGTGTGGTGCTAGAATCAAACAATAGTTTTGCAAGTATGTTAGATGGGGCTCCTACTAACGGAGTAAAGATAAAAAGTATTGAAGCAGACAAAACGGAAAATTTAGTGTATGATCCGACGCATCCGCACGCAAATGAAGAAGGATATGTACGTTATCCAAATATTGATGTAACTGCTGAAATGACGAATGTTATGGTTGCTCAAAAAATGTATGAAGCAAATACGAGTGTATTAAATGCGAATAAAAAAATGCTTGATAAAGATTTAGAAATCGGCCGAGGATAAGGGGGAAGATAGTAATATGAAAATCCAACCAATGTTACATACACAACCATTTGGAGCAATTCAGTCAATTGGTGCACCGAAAACTTCTCAAACATCTGTAGTTGAGGGGAAAAAGTTTATTGATTTATTGGAAGATATGAATCAAACGCAAAACAATGCGCAAACAGCAGTATATGATTTACTAACTAAAGGGGTAGGAGAAACACATGACGTTTTAATTCAGCAAAAGAAAGCTGAGTCTCAAATGAAAACAGCTGCTCTCGTACGTGATAATCTTATTGAAAATTATAAGTCACTAATTAATATGCAAATTTAGGAAAGTGGACGGGTGTGTTTAAATGGAAAAGATGAAAAATGTTATCCGATCGTTAAAAACGTGGCATAAGTTAGTAATTGGTGCTGCGCTTTTAGCGATTGTAACAGGAGCACTTTTATACTTCACCTTGCCAGATAAATATGTTGTTGTATATCAAAATTTAAATGATACAGATAAACAAGAGATTACAGCAGAATTATCGAAGTTAGGTGTCGATTATCAATTAGCGACCGATGGTTCGATTCGTGTGCAAAAGAATGATGCTCCATGGGTTCGAAAAGAAATGAATGGGATGGGCTTACCGTTTAATTCTAAAAGCGGTGAGGAAATTTTATTAGAAAGCTCGCTCGGTTCAAGTGAGCAAGATAAAAAAATGAAGCAAATTGTCGGTACGAAGAAGCAATTGGAGCAAGATATTGTAAGAAACTTTGCGACAGTTGAAACGGCAAATGTTCAAATTACATTGCCTGAAAAAGAGACAATTTTTGATGAAGAAAAAGCAAAAGGAACAGCGGCGATTACAATTGGGGTGAAGCGTGGCCAATTGTTAACAGCTGATCAAGTTGCAGGTATACAGCAAATGATAAGTGCAGCAGTTCCTGGTGTAAAGGCAGAAGAAGTAAGCGTTATTGATAGTAAAAAAGGTGTTATCTCAAAAGGGACAGATGAAGCACATTCTAGTAGTTCTTCTTCTTATGAGAAAGAAGTAGAGATGCAGCACCAACTTGAAGGTAAATTAAAACAAGATATTGATGCAACGTTAATGACGATGTTTAAACCGAATGAATATAAAGTGAATACGAAAGTATCTGTAAACTACGATGAAGTTACACGTCAGTCAGAGAAATATGGTGATAAAGGTGTACTTCGTAGTAAACAAGAGCAAGAGGAAAGCTCTACTGCGCAAGAAGGGGCAGATCCGAAGCAAGGTGCTGGTATTACAGCGAACGGTGAAGTGCCAAACTACGGTACGAACAATAATCAAAATGGTAAAGTTGTCTATGATAATAAAAATGGTAACAAAATCGAAAACTATGAAATAGATAAAACAGTTGAAACAATTAAGAAACACCCAGAATTAACGAAAACAAATGTTGTTGTATGGGTAGATAATGATACGCTAGTAAAACGTAGAATGGATATGACAACTTTTAAAGAAGCAATCGGAACAGCGGCAGGACTTCAAGCTGATCCGAACGGTAACTTTATAAATGGTCAAGTTAACGTTGTAACTGTTCAGTTCGATCAGCCGAAAGTCGAAAAAGAGAAAGAGCCAGAAAAAAGTGGCATGAACTGGTGGTTATTCGGTGGAATTACAGCTGGCTTATTAGCGATCGGTGGTCTAGTATGGTTCTTATTAGCAAGACGTAAGAGAAAGAAAGAAGAAGAAGAGGAATATGAAGAATACTTAGCAGAAGATGAAGTTGCTGCAAGTAATGAAAGTATCTTGGAAATTCCTGAAGAAAAAATAGTGCCAGAGCCAAAACCTGAACCAGAAGAACCGAAAGAACCAACGTTAGATGAACAAGTGCAGGATGCTACGAAAGAACATGTAGAAGGTACTGCAAAAGTAATTAAAAAATGGCTAAACGGACAGTAAGGGAGGAACAACGATGTTAGATGAAATCTCCTCCAAAGAAAAAGCTGCCATCCTTATTCGTACATTAGAAGAAGGGGTGGCAGCAAAAGTCATTGAATATATGACAGCTGAGGAAAAAGAAGTATTACTTCGTGAAATCGCGAAGTTTCGTGTATATAAACCAGAAACGTTAGAAAATGTACTGGGAGAGTTCTTATATGAACTAAATGTAAAAGAATTGAACTTAGTCACTCCAGATAAAGAATACATTCGTCGCATATTTAAAAACATGCCAGAAGACGAACTGGAAAAATTATTGGAAGACCTTTGGTATAACAAAGATAATCCATTTGAATTCTTAAATTCACTTACAGATTTAGAGCCACTTCTTACAGTGCTTAATGATGAATCACCACAAACAATTGCAATTATCGCTTCTTATATTAAACCGCAGCTTGCTTCTCAATTAATTGAGAGATTGCCAGATCATAAACGAGTAGAGACGGTAATGGGTATTGCGAAGTTAGAACAAGTTGATGGTGAATTAATTAATCAAATTGGTGAGTTGTTAAAATCGAAATTAAATAATATGGCATTCAGTGCAATTAATAAAACTGATGGCTTGAAAACAATCGTAAACATTTTAAATAATGTTTCACGTGGTGTTGAAAAAACAGTCTTTCAAAAGCTGGATGAAGTCGATTATGAGTTATCTGAGAAAATTAAAGAAAATATGTTTGTCTTTGAAGACTTACTTGGTCTTGAAGATCTTGCGCTTCGCCGTGTATTAGAAGAAATTACAGATAACGGTGTTCTTGCGAAAGCACTTAAAATTGCAAAAGAAGAAATTAAAGAGAAACTATTTACATGTATGTCTTCAAACCGTAAAGAGATGATTCTAGAAGAATTAGATGGCTTAGGACCGCTTAAGATGACGGATGCTGAAAAAGCACAGCAAACGATCACTGGTACAGTGAAAAAGCTAGAGAAAGAAGGAAGAATTATCGTTCAAAGAGGTGAAGAGGATGTCCTTATTTAAAAACAGAATTCCGAAGAATTCTGTTTCTTTTTCTGAAGAAACGTATGAATTACAATTTCCAAAACCAGCTTCAGTTCAAATAGAAGAGGAAGAATTACAAGCTGATCATGCAGAGCTTCGCGCCCAGCAAGAGTCATTACATATGGAAATGAATCAGCTAAGGCAAGAGAAGCAAATGCTAGAACGAGAGCGGCAGCAGTTATTACAAGATAAAGAACAATTTCAAATGCATATTCATGAACAAATGGAACAGATGGAAGCAGCGCGTGTGCAGTTTCAAAAAGAACAACAAGAAACAGCATATGAATGGACAGAGTTATTATGGGATCAATCTTTTCATCTAGCAGAAAAAATCGTGAATCAAGCGGTAGATTCACGATCGCTTGATGTGTTACCTATTTTAACTGGCATCGTGCAAACATTGCCAACTTCATTTGAAAAATTAATCATTACAGTACATCCAGAAACGTTTGAACGTATTCAAGAAGAGAAGGAAAATACGAAAGAATATTGGTTACTACAATTAGTAGAATGGAAATATGATTTCTCCTTGCAGTTTGGTGAATTTGTTCTGGAAGAAGAGAAAGAGTTCTTTGAATTTAAATTTGCACCTATATTTGCGAAACTTCGTCAGAAATGGGAAGAAGAGAAGTTATTTGAGGAGCAAAATGTATGAGCCGTCTGTTAATGAATGAGAACGAAAAATGGAATAAGTTCATTGAAACACCACTGTATACGAAAGTAGGCAAAGTTCATAGTGTACAAGAACAGTTTTTCGTAGCAAAAGGGCCGAAAGCGAAGATTGGAGATGTTTGCTTCGTTGGAGAACATAAGGTCTTATGTGAAGTGATTGCCATTGAAAAAGAAAATAATATGCTACTTCCATTTGAACAGACAGAAAAAGTATGTTATGGAGATTCAGTGACTTTAATTTCAGAAGATGTTGTTGTACCACGTGGTAATCACTTACTCGGAAAAGTGTTAAGTGCAAATGGTGAAGTATTAAATGAGGAAGCTGAAAACATTCCATTACAGAAAATAAAACTAGATGCACCGCCTATACATGCATTTGAACGTGAAGAGATTACCGATGTATTTGAAACAGGAATAAAATCAATTGATTCTATGCTAACAATTGGTATCGGTCAAAAGATTGGTATTTTTGCTGGGTCAGGTGTTGGTAAATCTACTTTACTTGGAATGATAGCAAAAAATGCAAAAGCTGATATAAACGTTATTAGTTTAGTAGGAGAACGTGGCCGGGAAGTAAAAGACTTTATTCGAAAAGAGTTAGGCGAGGAAGGGATGCGAAAAAGCGTCGTTGTTGTAGCGACGTCAGATGAAAGTCACCTTATGCAACTTCGTGCAGCGAAACTCGCAACGTCTATTGCTGAATACTTCCGTGATCAAGGCAATAACGTATTACTTATGATGGACTCTGTTACTCGTTTTGCCGATGCCCGTAGAAGCGTGGATATTGCTGTAAAAGAGCTACCGATTGGTGGTAAAACACTGTTAATGGAAAGTTATATGAAGAAGCTGTTAGAGCGGTCCGGAAAAACGCAAAAGGGATCTATAACAGGTATTTATACGGTGCTTGTTGATGGGGACGATTTAAATGGTCCTGTACCAGATTTAGCACGTGGTATTTTAGATGGACATATTGTATTAAAGCGTGAGCTTGCAACGCTTAGTCATTACCCTGCAATTTCAGTATTAGATTCAGTAAGTAGGATTATGGAAGAAATCGTGTCGCCACATCATTGGCAACTTGCAAATGAAATGAGGAAAATTTTATCAATTTATAAAGAAAATGAATTGTATTTTAAGTTAGGAACGATTCAAGAAAATGAAGAAAATGCTTATATTTTTGAATGTAAAAATAAAGTAGAAGGCATAAATACATTTTTAAAGCAAGGCCGATCGGATAGTTTCCAATTTGATGATATCGTTGAAGCGATACACCATATAGTATAAGGCCTCTGCCCAAGAGGTCTTATTTTTTTGTTTTTTAATATTTCACAGATTTTTTTGGAAAAAAACTATATAATAGAAAAAGAGAACGTTATAATAGGAAGGGGCTATGAAAACAGGTGGATAAACAGCAGTACGACACAATAAAATTGCAAATAAATCAAGAAAAAGAACATATTTTAAAAGAAGTGTATGAATTAACAGCTGAAAAAAGAAAAATAGAACAAAAAAAAGAATATGATTTATATGTTGTGAAATCGCGTAGTAAAGTCGTACAAACTGGGCAACGTATTATGGCTGGCATGCTTTCTTCACATACGTTTTCACCTGAAAGAATAGAAGAATGGAATCGAAAAATTAAAAAAACAGAAGGTTTTATTCAAAAAAATGAAAGCCTTTTAGAGCAAGTAAAAGAAAAAGAACGTGTCATTGATGAGATGTATCAAGAAGATTGCAAAAAGCTTGCGAAAGCACAAGAAAAGCTGGAAGAAAAAATGCTTCTGGATTTGAAAATGTGTATGAATGGATGAGGTGAATGTAGTGATACAGTCTGTATTACCGGTGCAACAAAGTTTACCTTCGCAAAAAGAAAAAGGGCTAGAAATACAATCAAAAAATGAAGATTCTTCATTCGATCGTACGATGAGAATCGAAAATAAAAAGCAGCCGAAAACGGAGAAAACGAAACGAGAAGAAGCACCAAAAGAAGAGAAAAAAGAATATAACCTTTCTAAACCATCGGTAACGAAAGAAGAACCAATTGTAAAGAAAGAAGAAAAAAAAGAGACAGAACAGTTGTTATTAGCTGTATCTGAGCAAATGGTTGCAATTGAGCAATTACATGTGCAGCCGGAATTGTTATATCAATACATACAAAAAATACAAGAGCTATATAAAGAATACGGCAATATTAAACTTAATGAATTACCTGCAGCTGAATTACAACAATTACAAGAACTTCTTTCAAATATGAATATCAAAAATGCTATATGTTTAGAAGATACAATGCAAATGGTATTAGACAAAATGAAGATGCCGGAGCAAATGATGCAAGCATTGAAGGTTGTAGAAACAGAAACTTGTAATATTGCAAAGAAACAAGAAGAGTTTAAAGACGTAGATCTTCCGAAAGGTGAGAGCGATGATGCAAAGGTAGAGTTGCCAGAGGTTGATGCATTAAATGATTCGAGCTCTACAGGTGCAGAGTTATTAAATAAAACGACGAGTACCGAACAAGTAGGGAAATCAAATAGTGGTGCTGAGAAAGTGTCATTACCTGACTTAGGAAAGAAAATGGAAGCGCAAGTAGAAGCGCTGCAAAAATTTGTAGTGAAACAAGAACGTGTTTTATTCCAGTTAAATCCAGAAAAACTTGGTACATTAACAGTGTTTATGAAAAAACACGGAGATCAAATTGACGTTCACGTAGAAATGGAAAAACACGATGCGAAAAAACGTGTTGAAATCATTTTTGATGAATTGAAATTAAAGTTAAAAGAAAAAGAAATCAATATTCAAATTAGCTATTCAGATAAAGATGAAAATCGTAAAGAACAGCGAGAACAAGAGCAAAGGCAAAAACAGAAATTAGCAAATACAAATCATGAAAAACAACAATCAACAGAATTTGCGGGATTATTGGAGGAATAAAGTGTGCCAACAGTTGGATTAAATACAACGAGTACAAATCATATTCCGTTACAAACAGGAGCGCAAAAAAGTAATGTACCTGTTAATGGTGTACAATCGCCAGTGCAACAAAGTAATGGAGTTTCTGCAGGAGCGCAAAAGACTCCTGGGGTAATGGGGAAAGATGATTTCCTAAAATTGTTTTTATCAAGTTTCCAACATCAAGATCCATTTAATGCGATGGATATGAATCAAATGATGAATCAGACAGCACAGTTATCTCTTATGGAACAAGTACAGAATATGACGAAAGCAGTAGATAAGCTGCAATCAACGATGTATTCAACAGCACTTGATGGTGGAATGAAGTTTTTAGGTAAATACGTAAGAGGTGTTGACGGTGACGGAAACAAAGTAACCGGTCAAGTAGAAACGGTTCGCCTTGCGGAAAATAACGATGTACAGCTCGTTATTAATAATAAGGTTGTATCTCTTCGTTTCGTTGAGAGAGTGTCTGATAAACCAATTGGGGAAACGAACCCAGAAGACGCAAAGAAAGACGATCAAAAAGTAACTGAAGAAGTAAAAACTACAAATTCATAAGGAGTGTCCATACGTTATGATTAAAGCGTTATATACAAGTATTACAGGAATGAATGCAACACAAAATGCATTAAGTGTAACTTCAAATAATATTGCCAATGCACAAACAGTAGGTTATAAAAAACAAAAAGCAATGTTTGATGATTTACTATATAACAATTCGATTGGTGCAAAAGGTGACGGTAAATACGCAGGAACGAATCCGAAAAGTATTGGTAACGGTGTGAAAATGAGTGGTACGGTTACGGATTATAGTGATGGTACAATTACGTTAACAGGTGGCAAAACACAAGCAGCAATGGAAGGTAATGGTTTCTTCGTTGTAGGTGATTCAAAAGGCGGAAATATGGAATTTACTCGTAAAGGTACGTTTGGGATATCTTCAGATTACTATATTACGAATACTGAAGGTCAATACGTGTTTGCATACCCTGCGAATGAGGCAACTGGTGAGGTTGATTTATCTGGAATTCCAGGACCGTTGCAAATTCCAATGGGAACAGCAATTGGTGGTATTCGAACATCGAAAGGGACAATTAAAGGTAATATTCCAACTGGTGAAAAACAAATCACACAAGATTTACCAGTATATGATAATGCGGGGAATACATGGACAATGCGTGTAGAGTTTAAACAAACAAGTGAACATAATTATACATATAAAGTACAAATGCGCAATGACTCGAAAAAAGAAACAGAGTTTAAAGATGTTCAAGGTGCAGGTGGTAATATGACATTTGATGCTGTTGGAAATCCAAATCCGAAAGAGCAAGGAGCCAATATTCCATTTGATGGCGGCTCTATAAAATTAGACTTAAGTCATTTAACAAATCATCCAACAGATAAAACATTATCAGTAACAGACGTAGATGGTAGAGCAGCAGCGACGGTTAAAGATTGCTTCATTGCTGACGGTGGATATGTAATGGTAAAATATTCTGATGGAAGTATGAAATCAGCTGGTCAATTAGCTGTTGCGATGTTCCCGAACGAAGGCGGACTAATGAAAACAGGTAATGGTAACTATACAGCGACGAATACAACAGGTATTTTAGCACTTGGTGCATCTGGTCAAAATGGTGCAGGTAAAGTACGCGGTGGTGCACAAGAAGGTGCAAACGTAGATTTATCTGTAGAGTTCGTTGACTTAATGTTATACCAACGCGGATTCCAAGGAAATGCGAAAGTAATTAAAGTTTCAGATGAAGTATTAAATGAAGTTGTAAACTTAATTCGATAATATATCGCATGGAAAAAATGTAATGGAGTAGAAAGGGTTTTTTATTCGTATGACAAGACAAGAGCGAATTTTACAATTGCCTTTTTTCGAAAATAAACGTGAACTTGCCGAGCAAGTATTAAAAATAGAACGAGAAGAGCATGTATATTTACCAGATCAATTTGAAATTAAGCAAGTGCCTCCGTATTCATTTGGCGAAAAACAAGCAATCATTGGCCGTATCCATGAGTTTTATTTCATAAGTGTTGGTAGCGATAGCGTTTGGAAGTATCAACTGTTTAAGGATGAGATGAAGTGTCGTGAGTTTTTTGTTATGTTGCCAAATATTACGGATCAGCAAATAGCGTTTTGGTTTAATAACATAGAGTTATTGAAAAGTTCTTAGAAGTACTTTTTAGGTTTTGAGAGAGGACCTGTCGATGTTTTGGAGCGGTTAGTGCCTAATAGAGTCCCGACCTATGTGTAAGACCAGAGATATGTAGCGTTACTAGAGTAATGTGGTAGTGTAAGAAGTGGTAATATGAAATAGTTTTAAGTTAATTTAAGGTAGTTGTAGTATACAATTAGACTGAATTTCTATAAAAGGAGAGGTGAGGAGGATGGCGCAAAATAAGTATCGCGTTACATTCATTTCGCCGAGTGAGGTTGAGCAGCGGACTGTAATGGCGGCGAATAGTTTGCCAGATTTAATCCGTAAAGTAGAGAGTGTTATTGCCGATCCAAACGGTTATTTTGTGAATGATAAAAAAAATAATTGCTATTTTAAAGTGATTAAAGAAAATGTTACGTTTATTCAATATGAGTTACTATTTTCGGATAAGGAAATTCATATTGAAAAATTAAAACATATAGCACCGGTGGTATTAAAACGATTATTCGAAAAAATAAATGACCCGGAATTATATGCACTCGCGCTACTTGATGTTGATATAGCAACGAAAGAATATGTGCTAGCAGAAATGAATTCTGAGCTGAGAATAAGAGTAGAGACGGAGCTTTCGAAAAAATGGGAAGCAATGCCGACGGAAATTGTAGGAGCACAAGAAGTGTTATTAGAGGCACTTGCTTCGTTTATACAAGATTAATTGTTTTTTAA
This sequence comes from Bacillus sp. AY2-1, assembly GCF_008368965.1. Lineage (NCBI taxonomy): Bacteria > Bacillati > Bacillota > Bacilli > Caryophanales > Bacillaceae > Bacillus > Bacillus sp. AY2-1. The sequence goes on from NZ_QPEL01000037.1 coordinate 10,398, forward strand.
TAAAATGAATCGTTCGACTATCTATATTTTTTATATAGGTAGTTGACTTTTTCGCTTTTATAAAGCTTAATAATTAGATATACGGAATTAATGGAAGGGGAGCGACACCTTTATGTCACAAGCACAAAGTATTTTATTAGAAAGCGGAACAAATGAATTAGAGATTGTTACGTACACTGTTGGTGAAAACCTATTTAGTATTAATGTAATGAAAGTACGTGAAATCATTAATCCATTCCCTGTTACAACTGTGCCAGAATCTCATCATGCAGTTGAAGGTGTTGTTCAAGTACGCGGTGAAATTTTACCTGTTATTAACTTGGCAATGGCTCTTAATTTAAAGTCAACAAAGCCGCTTGATCAAACGAAATTTATCATCTCAGAATTAAACCAAATGAAAGTTATTTTCCGCGTTGATGAAGTGCATCGTATTCAACGTATTTCGTGGGAACAAATTGATGAACCAGCTTCATTATCTATGGGACTAGAAGAAACGACATCTGGTATTGTAAAACTAGATGGAAAAATCATCTTGCTATTAGATTATGAAAAAATTGTATGTGAAATTAGCGGTACTGGTTATGACAATAAATCAATTGCAGGGTTAGAACAAAAAACAGACCGAGCTGAAAAAGTAATTTATATTGCAGAAGATTCAGCGATGCTTCGCCAAATATTAGAAGAAACATTATCATCAGCTGGATATACGAAAATGAACTTCTTCAGCAATGGTGCAGAAGCGTTAGCGCAAATTGAAAAATTAGCGAAAGAGCAAGGCGAGAAAATGTTTGAACATATTCACTTGCTAATTACGGATATTGAAATGCCAAAAATGGATGGACATCATTTAACGAAAGTGGTTAAGGATAGTGAAGTAATGAATCGTTTACCAGTTATTATTTTCTCTTCATTAATTACAAATGAATTATTCCATAAAGGTGAAGCTGTAGGAGCAAATGCTCAAGTAAGTAAGCCAGATATTCAAGAGCTAATTGGTTTAGTTGATAAGTTAGTACTTTAAAAGCTTCTATTTAGCCGGAATAGAAGCTCTAGCCAAGTGTTGAGCGGGTCAGTGCTTAATAGAGTCCTATGCGATGTTGAGACCAGAGATATGGAATGGTTATAGGTAAGTAGAAGAGCTGGTGTATAACATGTTTCTATTTAGTAGGAATAGAGGAACTACTTATGTAAGGAAGTTTTCAGTGCTTAATAGAGTCTTATGCGATGTGAGTTCAGAGGTATGAAGTAGTTTTAGGTAAGAAGAAGCGAGACTTCGATTGAGGATTTGAAGACTGGGTTTATAACTCTATTCTGTTAGAGAGAGGAAGGAATTAGCCATGTGTAAGCATTGGTTAGTTCCTTTTTAGTATTCTATACTTTAAGCTGGCAAAAAAATGAAAGGTTTCTGAGGTGTTTGTCGCTGTATGTAAGTAAAATCTTCATTTGAAGATTTTTGATTTAAAAATATAAGCGAACGTATTTTTGGGATTATTTTAGTTATATTTCGTGGTAACGCAAATTTTTTCGGTGAAAAAATATTCAAAATACCATATAATATAATTAAATGTAATTAATATGCAATTTTACATATTAATAAAAAACATTTTCCAAATTTTTATACTTTCTATACATTTTTGTATGTTTATTATTTGACAGATAATTTCGAACTGTTATAATATGGATATGTAAAAATTGCTATTTTCTTAAAAGACATGGGAGTCAGATGAGAATTGTGAAAGGATGAGGGGGAGTGGCACAGATTATGTATCACCACACAGCAATTAATGTATTAGGTCTTTTACAAAACATGTCAAATAATAAAATGAACGATATGCAACTAGAGGTGGAATTAAAAAAAATAGAAAAAGAATTCCAAGTAAAGTATGAAGAGTTAGTTGATTTACATAATAGAATGGTATTATTTCAAATAGATATAGAAAAAAATGGCGGGATGCGAGCATATGAAAAATCAGCAATTACATGGCTGAAGTCTGAACTAGAGCTACTTTATGAAGTGTATCAATTTTGTCAACGTCACGGTTTAAACATTTTAAATATTTCAAAATACGTAAGTAAAAATGAACTAAATCTTTTTCCGAAAACAGAAAGTCAATTGCAAAATACGTATTATAAATTGAAAAAACGTGAAATACCGTTTGAAAATATTGAAAAACAAAAACCAGGACGAAAGCGAAAATATATACCAGTAAAAGAGACAATCGTTGCAAGAAAGCAAGAAAACGAGTACGAATTAAAAGAAGAAATCCAGCATAAAGAGGATGAAAAAAATCTTGTAACAGTTATATCTGGTATCGTTGATAACTTTGAAACAATTAATCAATGTAGTGAAAGGAAAGAAGACGAACTACATCAGTTTATGGAAGGTATTTATAAGCTTTCTAGCATGGCAGCAGGGCGTTCTAGAGAAGCAAAGAATACACGTAGTCTAGAAGGTGAATTGCAGTCGTTACAACTAGAAAATGAAAGGCTAAAACGAGAGAAAGAAGAGCTTGTACAAGATATTAAAGGTATGACGCAGCTTTTAATTCATTTCATTACAAGTTCTGATATTGATCAAATTCGTAAATTACCAACTTTCGTACAAGATTGTAAAATGGAATTACATAAACTTGGGCTATATAATGCACAAGACGGAAAAATGAAAATAATGGTTGACCGTAGCGGACAAGTTATGACGGTAACACAGTAATAAAATTTGGGTACAAAATAAAAGGGAGATACATAGTTTATATGTATTTCCCTTTTGTTTTGTATGGAATCGTTCCAAAGATGGAAGATGAATTTTTACGATTGTAGTAACTTAGAAACCATTTGCGGAATTTGATTCGCTTGTGAAACCATACTAAGTGCAACTTCAGTCAATAATTTAAACTTTAAAAAATCACTCATCTCCTGCGCCATGTCTGCATCTTCAATTCGAGATGCAGCATCTGTTAACGCCATACTTTGGCTATTTAAATTTTCAATATTGAAATGTAAACGATTTATCATAGCTCCAAGATCAGCACGATGAAGTGACACACTTTGCAAAGCCTCTTCAATTTTAAGAATTGCCGCTCTTGCTTCTTGTTCTGTTGAAATCTTGATGTCGTGTTGTGTAGGGGAAGGTGGTGGAATAGACTTTGATATATGTACCGTATGACCGATATCGTCTAATGTAACAGGGCGGTTTTGACCGTCAAATACGGATAAATCATTAAACTCAGTCGTCTCGCCAATATAGCTAATTTGTTCTGTTAAAGATTGAAACTCTTTATTCAGTGAATCACGGTTTTTATTTGAATTTGTACTGTTTGCGGATTGAATGGCTAAATCACGCATGCGCTGCAAAATATTCATCACAGTTTGAAGTGCAGCTTCGGCTGTGCGAAGCATCGATATTGCATCCTCATTATTACGAATCGCCACGCGCATACCACTTTCTCTCGCATGCATACGAGTCACAATTGCAATATTAGCGGGATTATCCGAAGCGTTGTTCAACTTCGTACCAGTCGCCAAATGCTTCACTGCAACATTCATATGCCTCTCATTCTCATACAACGACTGCCTAGCATTTATACTTAAAACATACGTACCAATACGCATAATAGACACTCCTTATAGATTAATATAGTTAGTGTTCTAAAGCTAATAAACGGTTATGAAAAGAAAAAAAGACTTATGCTTATTTGCTATTTGTGTTTTAGAATAAGAGGGGATCAAGATAAGCACTAACCGCTTCTACGCCACGCGGATGCTCTCTCCTACCTAAAAAAGAAAGATCTTACAAATAATAATTCATCTATATAGAAAAAAATAAACCTCTCCGCAAGCAGAGAGGTTTATTCAGGAAACTAACTCAAATGGCTTATTGTAATAATTTAGAAACCATTTGTGGAGTTTGGTTTGCTTGAGAAAGCATGCTGATACCAGCTTCGTTCAAGATTTTGAACTTAGTCATTTCAGACATTTCTTTCGCCATGTCAGCGTCTTCGATTTGAGAAGCAGCTGAAGCCATAGAAGAAGATTGGCTCTTCAGGTTGTTTACGTTAAAGTCAAGACGGTTTAATGTAGCACCTAGAGTTGCACGGTTAGAAGCGATTGTTTCTAATGCAGCATCAATTGATTTGATTGCGCCAGAAGCGTTTGGTGCAGATTTTGTAATATCACCTGCAGTGGGTTCAGTATAAGCAGTTCCGATTGCCGCAGCCGCTGTATGTGTACCATCAAAAGCAGTCATTTTGTCTGTAATACCTTCGATTGCCTTGTCAGACAGTAAGTTTTTATCAACGTTATTAAATGCTGTTTTAAACGCATCAACCGCTTTGTCAATAGTAGCTTGATCAGATTTATCATCTAATTTAGCTAAGTCAGCTTTAGCTGTTTTTAAAGCATCAAGGGTTGCTTTATTGTCAGTAAGGTCTTTTGCTGTAATAGTGATTGTTTTATCAGTAGTTCCTGCAATTGATAATGTATCAATATTTAAAGCTTTAGTAGATGAATCAGCTAGATTGATATTGATTTGTTTAGCTGTATCAGCGTTATCTAGAGTTTGAATAGCAATAGATTTGTTATCACCATTTAATAATTTCTTATCGTTAAACTCTGTGTTTTTAGAAATGTAATCGATTTGTTCTTTTAATGCAGAAAATTCTTTATCTAATGCTTTTTGGTTATCGCCAGTGTTCGTACCGTTCGCAGATTGGTTAGCGATGTCACGCATACGAAGTAAGATGTTAGATACAGAGTTTAAAGCTGAGTCAGCTGTACGGATTAAAGACATACCGTCTTGTGTGTTGTTAGCTGCAACACCTAATCCGCTTTCACGTGCACGCATACGAGTTGCGATTGCAAGACCTGCTGCATCGTCAGAAGCGTTGTTGATACGTTTACCGCTTGATAAACGGTCCATAGCGTTGCTCATTTTAGCTTGGTTTTGGCGCATGTACTCTTGAGTACGCATGCTGTTAATGTTTGTATTAATTCTCATGTTAAGAAACCCCCATTTTTTTATATTGACTTTTCTGCAAATTGAAAAACGGTAATATGCGAAAAAATCAATTTCGAGATTTATTGTAATCCTTGCTACAACGGGTGTCAACTAAAAATTCGAATTAATAAATATAAAAAAATAACAGTTTAACAATATATTCATTTTTTTATTACATAATTATTAAAAGGATTATTGCAAACTTTAAAAAAAAACTCTAATATTAGATTATCTTTGTTTACCGAAAAGGTGATATTATGATAGTTGGAAATATAGTAAAAGAAGTGCTTGCATATAAGAAAGGACAAATTCAGCAAAAGCTAAGTAGTCCACAAGCATTTGTTAGTAGTCGTTTTCAAGAGAAGTTGCAGAGTGAGCCTGCGAAGGAGACGAAAGAAACTACGCAGCCGGCAAAAGTAGAAGATATGAGTCAGCCGGTACAATCTACGAAAATAGAAGCGGTTGTTAATAAACCCGTAGAAACTATTAATAAAGTAGAGGAAGCGAGTAAGCCTGAAGAAAAGGCTGAAACGAAGAAAGCAGATGAAGTGCAAGTTGCGCAAAAAGAGTTTGAACGACGTTTCCCAGAAACGAAAAATGAGGCTGCTGATACGTGGGAATTAACGAAGAAGTATAATATTCAAAAAATACGTTCTTCCAATGAAGGGAAGTATGAGGATATTATTGATCGCGTAAGTCGTACATATGGAATTCCAAAAACGTTAATTCAAAAAATGATTGAAGTAGAGTCTAATTTTAATCCGAAAACGGTGTCACATGCCGGTGCGATGGGTCTTATGCAGCTTATGCCAGCGAATGTGAAGGAGATGGGTGTGAAGAATCCCTTTTCACCAGCTGAAAGTATTGAAGGTGGCGTGAAAGAGTTAAGCGGTTATTTAAAGAAAAATAACGGCGACTTAGTATTGGCACTTGCTTCTTATAATGCTGGTCCTGGCAATGTGAGAAAGTACGGAGGCGTACCGCCATTTAAAGAAACGCAAGGATATATTAAAAAAATATTAAATATCGACGTTTCAAAATAAGAAGTTTCATATAGAGAGAACATGAAATTTTCGTGAACATGATATGGGAGTTGGCTAGATTTGAAATTACAAGATGATATTCCGTTAACAATTTATTTTGAAATCGGAAATACGAAAAAGAAAATTGAAGATCTGCTTCATATTACGAAAGGTACATTGTATCGTCTTGAAAATTCAACGAAAAATACGGTGCGTCTTATGCTTGAGAATGAAGAGATTGGAACCGGAAAGATTTTGACGAAGAATGGGAAGATGTACGTTGAAATCGTTGAATTGAAAAGGTAGGGAAGGGGATTGTCATGAGTGGCGAAAAATTAAGCCAAGAGCAAATTGATGCCCTGCTGAAGGCGGTAAATGAAGGCGAGGAAATGCCAGCTTTCGCACAAGAAGCAGGAAAGCAAGAGAAATTTCAAGAGTATGATTTTAATAGACCAGAGAAGTTCGGTGTTGAGCATTTACGTAGTTTGCAAGCGATTGCTTCTACGTTTGGAAAACAGACGTCACAGACGTTATCAGCGCGTATGCGTATTCCAATTGAACTAGAGCCTTCAACAGTTGAGCAAGTTCCATTTACGAGTGAGTATGTGGAGAAAATGCCGAAAGATTATTATTTATATTGCGTAATTGATCTCGGTTTACCAGAGCTTGGAGAAATTGTTATTGAGATTGATTTAGCATTCGTTATTTATATTCATGAATGTTGGCTTGGCGGAGATAGTAAGCGTAACTTTACGATGCGCAGACCGTTAACAGCATTTGAGTTTTTAACGCTTGATAATATATTCTTGCTTCTTTGTAAAAATTTGGAGCAATCATTCGAAAGTGTTGTTGCGATTGAACCGAAATTTGTAACGACGGAAACAGATCCGAATGCACTAAAGATTACGACAGCGAGCGATATCATTTCATTACTTAATGTAAATATGAAAACAGATTTTTGGAATACGACGGTGCGTATCGGGATTCCGTTCTTATCTGTTGAAGAAATTATGGATAAGTTAACGTCTGAAAATATTGTCGAACATTCTTCGGATAAACGTAGGAAGTACACGTCTGAAGTGGAAGTGAAAGTAAATCAAGTGTACAAACCTGTTCACGTTGCGATTGGTGAGCAGAAAATGACAATGAGTGAGATTGAACAAATTGAAGAAGGCGATATTATTCCGCTTCATACGAAAGTTTCGGATGAATTACTTGGTTATGTAGATGGAAAGCATAAATTTAATTGTTTTATTGGAAAAGATGGAACGCGTAAGGCGCTCCTATTTAAAAGTTTTGTAGAGTAGGAGGATCCATATGAAGCATGAAGTATCTCCTGTGTCATTAATGGGATTAGAAGATTTTGCAGGAAAGCGAAATGAAGCAGGCAAAGCACATATCGATACTGTTTCAGATATTTCGATTGAACTTGGTGTAAAGCTTGGAAAGTCATCTATTACGCTTGGTGATGTAAAGCAGTTAAAAGTTGGCGATGTTCTTGAAGTAGAGAAAAACTTAGGACATAAAGTAGATGTGTATTTAAGTAATATGAAAGTCGGCATCGGTGAAGCAATCGTAATGGACGAGAAATTCGGTATTATCATTTCTGAAATTGAAGCTGACAAGAAACAAGCGGCGCTTATGAAAGCGCAAAGTCAAATGCAAGATAAAGAGTAGAGGAGGAGTCATATGTCGTATATGACGACCTTATTTCAAGTCGTTTTACTGTTTGGTGCGCTCGGTTACGGTGCATATTATATGACAAAAAAGACGCGCAAACAGCAGTTTTTTAAGCAGGGTGAAAATGGCCATATTCAAGTAAAAGACGGCGTGTATTTAAATCATCAAACGAGTGCCTTTTTATTTGAAGTGGACGGAAAGCAAGTGTTCACTGTTATTAGTAATAACGGTGTGCAGTCTGTGCAATTAACCGGAACAGGAAATCAGTTTCAACAAGCACTAGAAGACGCGGTGAAGACTGAAACGAAAAAAGTAGAGGATCCATCATGAGAATAAAGAAACAGTTATCATTATTAGCCGTTATTTTCGTATTTTCTATCGTTTTTTCAATTATTTTTGTAAATCCAGCGTATGCGGCCCCGAACGGTTTTATTAATTTCGAAAATGGAAAAGAGTTTACGAGTAATTCAAGTGTACAACTATTTGCGCTCGTTACCCTTTTATCATTATCTTCTTCTATCGTTCTATTATTTACACATTTTACTTATTTTATGATCGTTCTTGGGATTACACGTCAAGGACTTGGGGTAATGAATTTACCACCAAACCAAGTGCTTGTTGGACTTGCATTATTTTTATCACTCTTTACGATGCAGCCTGTACTCGGGCAACTGAAGAGCGATGTGTGGGATCCGATGACGAAAGAGAAAATAACAGTAAGCCAAGCTGCGGAAACGACAGCTCCTATTATGAAAGAATATATGTCAAAGCATACGTATAAGCATGATTTGAAAATGATGCTGAAAGTACGCGGAGAAGAGTTGCCGAAAGATTTGAAAGATCTTTCCTTATTTACACTTGTACCATCCTTTACGTTAACGCAAATTCAAAAAGGTTTACTAACAGGGATGTTCATTTATTTAGCGTTTGTATTTATAGATTTGATTATTAGTACACTTTTAATGTACCTCGGGATGATGATGGTACCGCCGATGATTTTAAGTTTACCGTTTAAAATACTCGTTTTCGTATATTTAGGTGGATATACAAAAATTGTCGATATTATGTTTAAGACGGTCGCCTGAAGCGTTTGATGCTATGTGATAGGAGTCATATAAATGAATACGTCACCAATTATAGATATTTTCCAAACCTTTTTTTATAAAGGGGTTATGATTTTAATGCCGATTGCCGTTGTAAGTCTGATTGTCGTTATTATTATCGCGGTTATTATGGCAATGATGCAAATTCAAGAGCAAACGCTGACGTTTTTACCGAAAATGGCGAGTATTGTGCTCGTTATTATCATTTTAGGTCCGTGGATGTTTCAAGAGTTAACGATGCTTATTTTAGATTTATTTGATAAAATCCCATCGCTATTGCGTTCGTACTAAGATAGGTGAACTGAAATGAATATGGAATTATGGGCGGCGACGTTTTTTGCGTTTTGCCGCATTACTTCATTTTTATATTTTTTACCGTTTTTCTCAGGCCGATCCATTCCAGCGATGGCAAAGGTTACATTTGGACTTGCTCTTTCAATTACAATGGCCGATCAAGTGGATGTCTCTCACATCAAGACAGTTTGGGACGTTGCAGCTTATGCAGGAACGCAAATTGTAATTGGATTATCACTTTCAAAAATTGTAGAAATGCTGTGGAACATTCCGAAAATGGCAGGGCATATTTTAGACTTTGATATTGGTTTATCACAAGCAAGTTTGTTTGATGTAAATGCAGGGTCACAGTCCACTTTGCTATCAACAATTTTTGATATATTTTTTCTTATTATTTTTATTTCACTTGGCGGCATTAACTATTTCGTTGCCACTATTTTAAAGTCGTTTCAATATACAGAGGCGATTTCAAAATTGTTGACGACTAGTTTTTTAGATAGTCTACTCGCAACGTTATTATTTGCGATCACATCAGCGGTTGAAATTGCTCTGCCGCTTATGGGAAGTTTATTCATCATTAACTTTGTTCTAATTTTAATTGCAAAAAATGCTCCGCAATTAAACGTTTTTATGAATGCATACGTAATTAAAATTACATGTGGTATTTTGTTTATTGCGATGAGTGTACCGATGCTCGGTTATGTGTTTAAAAATATGACGGATGTATTACTTGAAGAATATACGAAACTATTTAACTTTTTCTTAACGAAGTAGGGGGACGCGCATGGCAAAGGATAATAAAACAGAAAAGGCCACCCCGCAGAAGCGTAAAAAATCGCGTGAAGAAGGGAATATTGCCCGGAGTAAAGATTTAAATAATTTATTTTCCATTCTCGTATTAGCAGTTGTCGTTTATTTCTTCGGAGATTGGCTAGGTTATGAGATTGCAAATTCCGTAGCGGTGCTGTTTGATCAAATTGGAAAAAATACAGATTCAACCGAGTATTTTTATTTAATGGGGATGCTACTACTAAAAGTATCAGCTCCGATATTAATACTCGTATATGCTTTTCATTTATTCAATTATATGATTCAAGTCGGCTTCCTATTTTCTTCTAAAGTCATTAAACCGAAAGCGTCACGTATTAATCCGAAAAACTATTTTACGAGATTGTTTAGTCGTAAAAGTTTAGTAGATATTTTGAAATCACTGTTTTATATGGGATTAATCGGTTACGTTTCGTACGTTCTCTTTAAAAAGAATTTAGAGAAGATTGTTAGTATGATTGGATTTAACTGGACAGCGTCACTTACTGAAATTATTAGCCAAATTAAATTTATCTTTTTAGCCATTTTAATTATTTTAATCGTTCTTTCTATTATCGATTTCATTTATCAAAGATGGGAGTACGAGCAAGATATTAAGATGAAAAAAGAAGAAGTAAAAAGGGAGCATAAAGATAATGAAGGGGACCCGCAAGTAAAGGGGAAACGAAAAAACTTTATGCATGCCATCTTGCAAGGGACAATCGCGAAGAAGATGGATGGTGCAACGTTTATTGTGAACAACCCGACGCATATTTCGGTTGTACTTCGTTACAATAAACACGTTGATGCAGCACCAATTGTCGTTGCAAAAGGGGAAGATGAGCTCGCATTATATATACGAACGCTTGCCCGTGAACAAGAAATACCAATGGTGGAAAACCGTCCGCTTGCTCGTTCTTTATATTATCAGGTCGAGGAAGATGAGACGATTCCAGAAGATTTATACGTAGCTGTAATTGAAGTTATGCGCTATTTAATTCAGACGAACGAACTTGAAGTGTAATAGCGCGTTTGGAGGAGATCTCTTTGTTTAAGATAGAGTCTGCAAGAACCTATTTTTCTATCTTTTTAGCAGCGTCATTCGTAGTGGCGCTCTTAATTCCACTTCCACCATTTATACTTGATATCATTATCGTTTTTCTACTAAGTATGTCAGTGCTTATTTATATGCGAGCGACAAGTATTAACGAGTGGGATGAATTAAAGTCATTTCCAACGATGTTGTTATTAATCGGGATTTTCCGCGTATCGATTAACGTTTCGACGACGCGAGCGATTTTGACAGATGGAAATGCAGGTCATGTTATTGAAGAGTTCGGCCAGTTCGTAATTGGCGGAAACTTATTAATTGGTATCGTTATTTTTACAGTATTAATCATATTCCAGTTTATCGTTGCAAACGGTGCATCTCGTACAGCTGAAGTAGCAGCTCGTTTTACACTTGATTCTTTACCGGGGAAACAAATGTCTATCGATGCTGATTTAAACCAGCGTATTATTTCAGAAAAAGATGCACAGGCAAAACGAAAAAAATTAAATATGGAAACAGAGTTTTACGGGGCGATGGATGGTGCCGGAAAGTTCATTAAAGGGGACGTTATTTTCGGGATTGTCATTTTATTCGTAAACATTATTTTCGGTTTAATTGTCGGCATGATGCAGCAAGGAATGAGCTTTGCAGATGCAGCTCTTCATTATACACAGTTAACTGTCGGTGACGGAATCGTAAACCAAATCGGTTCATTAATGCTTGCAATTTCAACAGGTATTATCGTAACGCGTGTATTTGACGGCTCACCGGATACAGTAACAGAAGGTATCTTTAAAGAGTTATTAGCGCATGAAGTCGTTGTATATGCACTAGGTGGTTTATTTATCTCAATGGGTATTTTTACTCCGCTACCGTTTCTACCATTCGCACTCGTTGGTGGAACGATTATCTTCTTAGGCATTCGTAATAAAAATCGAATAAAGAAAGAAAAAGAAGACGAGCTTCAAAAAGAATTAGAAATGATTCAAGGCGAAGATGAGCAACTGCAACAAGTGGAAGATTCATTCGGAGTATTTACGGATAAATATCCGATTATTGTAGAACTCGGTTTAGATTTAGCAGCACTTGTAAAGCAGAAAATTAACGGGGAAACAGCTCGTGATAAAGTTGTTCTTATGCGGAAGTCGATTATTACTGACCTTGGTATTAACGTTCCTGGAATTAACTTTAAAGATAATACGAGCTTTAGACCACGCGGACGTTACATTATTCGAATTAAAGGTGCTAAGGCAGCTGAAGGTGTTTTAAAATCAGGTTATTTATTAGCATTGAAAACACCGAACGTAATGGCTGATTTAGATGCAGAGCCAGCTAAAGATCCAATTTTCGGTGAAGATGGATATTGGATTTTAGAGCATATGGTGCAAGATGCACAAATGAAAGGCTATCAAGTGTTAGAGCCACTTAGCATATTAATTACACATTTAGATGTTGTCGTTAGACGTAATCTTCATGAATTAATTCAGCGTCAACATGTAAAAGACTTAATTAACTCGCTTGAAAATGATAATGGCGTTCTATTAGAAGAGATTAAGAAGAAAGAAATTGATTTATCACTCGTTCAAAATGTTATTAAACAACTTCTAAAAGAAGGTATTTCTATTCGTGATTTACCAACAATTATTGAAGGTATTATTGACGGCAAAGAAATTTATCAAAACCACGTTGACGGTGTGACATCATTTGTTCGTGAATGTATTTCAAAAGTTATTTGTGAAAATGCGAAAAATCCGGACGGAAAAATATATGCAGCGCTCTTCTCTGATTCAATTGAGTTAGATGCGGATGTTGTGAATAATTCATATCAAGGTTACTTATTAAACTGGGATTTAGATTTAGAAACACGTGTCGTTGAGCAAGTGCAGCGCGTCTTTAAGCAAGCACGTTTAATGGGAAGAGAACCAGTGTTATTAACACGTAGAAAAGATTTTAGATTTGCGATCGTAAGACTGCTAGAACGTTATCAAGTGGAAGCACAAGTACTTTGTATTAGCGAATTAGCACCAGAAATTGTTGTGGATCAAATTGCCTATATTGAATAGTAGGGGGTGAAGTAATGGAAAGTACAGAAAAGAAAGAAGCGTTAATGCGAATAAAAGCAGCTTCGAAAAATGAATTGTATCGAAAGTTATTTGACCAATATGGTACAGATTATTATTACGTTGTCGATGAAAGTGTAAAACGAAATATACCGTTTTTCTGGAAAAAGGATTATGAAATGTTAGTTGCTTTTCCAGAAGAAAAACAGGAAGAAGTGAATGAAGGTACAGCTCAATTTCATGAACAGTTAATGGATGTTGTGAATGATCCTTCAGAACAAATTGTGAAGGCGAATGGAATTCAATCAGTACTGCACAATTTAGAAAACGTAACGACTTCTATGTCATACGCGGCGATGCAAACAGGAAATAGTGAAGAATGGGCAAGAAAAAAAGAAAAACTATTAAAGCTGTTTGAAAAAGGAATTGTCGTTGTGAAACAGACGAAAGAAACGGAAGTACCGAAAAAGAAAAAAGTTGTGAAACAAGTCGTTCCGGTAAAGAAAGAAGAAGTAGTTCCAAAGAAAGAAAATCAAGAATCTGTACCGTTTATTATTCAAAAAGTAATTCGGATGCTAGAACAAAACGATGTAGAACAATATTTCATTTATGCATATGCTGAAAAGTTAAAAATAAAGTTTGAAAATGCAACGATGATTACAGAAGAAGAAGTTATCAGGTACATATTGGAAGATATGAAATCTCATTTTAATACGGAAAACGTCTTTGAAAAAGAAGTACAAACAATCGCATTAATCGGTCCAACTGGCGTTGGTAAAACGACGACACTCGCGAAAATGGCATGGCAATTTCACGGTAAGAACAAAACAGTTGGTTTTATAACGACAGATCATTCTCGCATAGGGACAGTGCAGCAATTGCAAGATAACGTAAAGACAATTGGATCGGAAGTAATTGCTGTGCGTGATGAAGCTGCAATGACAAGAGCGCTTACGTATTTTAAAGAAGAAGCACGCGTCGATTATATTTTAATTGATACAGCCGGAAAAAATTATCGTACGTCAGAAACAGTGGAAGAAATGATTGAAACGATGGGACAAGTAGAACCAGATTATATTTGTTTAACGTTATCAGCTTCGATGAAAAGTAAAGATATGATTGAAATCATTACAAACTTTAAAGATATTCATATAGATGGTATTGTGTTTACAAAATTTGATGAAACAGCAAGTAGTGGCGAATTGTTGAAAATTCCAGCAGTATCATCAGCTCCTATTGTATTAATGACAGATGGCCAAGACATAAGGAAAAATATACATATCGCTACAGCTGAACATTTAGCGAAACAAATGTTACAAACATCGTAGAAAAGAGGTGAAGAATAAGGCGCTTGCCTTATTCAAACGAATATGAACGGTCTTTATATAGGTTCTATGGGTATGATGAATTACATGCAGCGTATTAATGTTCATTCGAATAACGTTGCAAATGCTCAAACGACAGGATTTAAAGCAGAAAATATGACGTCTAAAGTATTTGATGTACAAGACACATATCGCCGAGGAGATGGGGCGGTAACAAATATCGGTTCGGTCGATTACGCTGTAGTACCAGCTGCAACACATGTGAATTTAGTACAAGGAAATATACAAATGACAAATAGTGCTACAGATTTCTTTTTAGATGACGGCGCGGCCGGCACAACATCATTTTTCGTTACTTCTAAAAATGATGAAACGTTTTTAACGAGAGATGGTAGTTTCACATTAAATAGTGATCGTTATTTACAAACATCTTCAGGTGCTTTCGTAATGGGAGAGAATAATGAGCGTATTCGTATTCCAGAAGGAGCAAAGGTTGCTGTACAAGCAGACGGTACATTATATGATGAAGTAACACAAAATAATATTGCTCGTTTACAAACAAAAACAGTAGATGCCGAAACGAATGCTCGTCTCGTGCAACGTGAGAACAAAAGCTTTACACTAGCAGAAGGAAACATTGCTAATTTACCGAACGGAACAGGAATAGTAAAAAATCATATGCTAGAAAATTCAAATGTTGATATGACGAAAGAGATGGCAGATCTTATGACGGATCAAAAAATGATTCAAGCATCACAGCGTGTTATGACGTCATTTGATAAAATTTATGAAAAAGAAGCGAATGAAATATTGAGATAAAAGACTTCCAAAAGTGGGAGTCTTTTTTGTTATTGCTTTTATTACAGTTACATCATAAAATGATAATGATTATCAATATCATTTTATCTATTTTCATAAGAATAGAATTTCATAATGACAGCAACATTTGTTTAACTAAGTGAATTAAAAATAAGGGGATGGTGTGAAGATGTCTAAAAAGAATCAACTTTGCATTGGATTATGTTTAATTTCTAGAAAGAAAGAACAAGAGAATGAGTTTAATTCCGGAATTGATGAGCAAGTAGAGTTGGCACTACAGGCAGAAAAGGCTAAGTTAGATTTTGTTTTTAAAGCCGATTATTTAGTGGCCCACCCAGATTTAATTGCTAGAAATAAAGGGAATGTAATTTTAGACCCAACATTATTGTTTACTGCTATTGCGTACGCAACTGAAAAAATTGGAGTCGTTACAACCGCTTCAACTTCATTTTATCCACCATATATATTAGCAAGGCAATTACAATCGTTACACTGGATTAGTAACGGCCGAGTAGGGTGGAATATTGTTACATCAATTGACGGTGCTGAAAACTTTGGTGAGGAAGGGATGCCATCATCTGAGGAGAGATATGCGAAAGCAGCAGAATGTACAGAGTTAGTAAGAAAACTTTGGAGGAGTCATCCTTATGAAGTGTTGAAAATAGATAACACTGAAGTTATTAGAGAGATGGCCAAGCCAATTGAACATAGTGGTGAATATTTTGAGGTAAAAGGTCCGCTGAATATCCCACAGCATATATCAGGAGAAATGCCATTATTTCAAGCCGGTGCTTCAGAGTCTGGTCGGAATTTTGCTGCTTCTGTTGCAGATGCAATTTTTGCTGCAACGCCAGATGTAGAGTCAGGTATTGAACTTCGTCAAGATTTAAGAAGAAGAGCAGAACAGCATGGCCGGAAGCAAGATGCTATACGCGTATTACCTGGATTATATTTCTTTATAGGTGATACATATGAAGAGGCGCTAGAAATGCATAGACAAGCTCATCAACATCTCACAAAAGAGAAGAGATATGCGTTACTTGAAATGGTTCTCGGATTAGATGCGAGAGGGATTCCGCTAGAAAGTAAAATTACCGAAGAGATGCTGCCAAGTCGGGATCAAACTGTACGTAGTAAAACACATGCAGAATTATTACGGCATTTCATTATTAAAAATGAACCAACAGTTGAACAAATACTAGAGCGACCAGAAGTTGTTGGATCGGCTCATTGGGTTGCGGTTGGTACACCAAAAGACGTTGCGAAGCAAATTATGGATAGGTTTGAGGCCGGAGCGTTAGATGGATTTATTGCTATTCCAGGAGGACCTCCCAAGTCACTAAATCTATTCTTTAGTGAAGTCATTCCTTTATTTGTGAAGGCGGGAGTATTTAGGGAAGAGTATACAGGTTCTACTTTACGGGAGCATTTGGCGGGAAACATGTTAAATACTTTACAGTTAAAATAAATAATAGCATGTAGAAAAAAGCCTTATTATAAAAGGCTTTTTTTATTTAAAATTAAAAATTCTGAAATATAAGTTGACTGTATGAATATTATTTTTTATATTAGTAGGTATAACTATAACTACTAAAGAGGTGAGAGTATGAAAACGGCATTATATTTAGAAGATGCATACAAAACGAGTTGCGAGACAGAAGTGATAAGAGTGGAAGGGAATAAAGTATTTGTAAAAGAAACAGTTTTTTATCCAACTGGTGGAGGACAGGAATGTGATACGGGTGTCATTGTACAAGATGGGTCTGTATTTGAAGTTGAAAAAGTAAAGAAGGAGCAGGGAGAAATAGTTCACTATATAAAAGATGAAGCTCAAGTAAAATTAGGTCCAGTTAAATTAGAGATTAATTGGGAAAGACGTCATAATTTAATGCGTCATCACTCTTTACTGCATCTTATCGGAGCTGTAGTTTATGAAAAGTATGGAGCTCTATGCACCGGAAATCAAATTTATCCTGATAAAGCACGTATCGATTTTAATGAGTTACAAGAGTTATCGAGCGTGGAAGTAGAAGAAATTGTTGAGGAAGTGAATAAACTTATTAAGCAAAATAAAGAAATTTCCACTCGTTATATGAGCCGCGAAGAAGCAGAAAATGCTGTAGGAATGATTAAAACAGCAATAAATCTCCTGCCAACTACTATCCAAGAAATCCGCATTGTTACAATTGAAAACTTAGACGAACAAGCTTGTGGAGGCACACATGTGAAAAATACGAGTGAAATAGGAACACTTGTTATTGATAAAGTAAAAAGTAAAGGGAAGCAAAATCGCCGTTTTGAAGTAAGAGCGATTTAGATTGTGAGGGGTTACCGATGGATGAAATTATAAAGGAATTACAAAAGTTAGGATTTTCCCAATATGAATGTAAAGCGTATATTGGATTGTTAAAACATTCCCCAGTAACTGGCTATGAAGTGAGTAAACAAACAGGAGTACCTCGTTCTATGATTTACGAGGTACTCGGTAAGTTAATGGATAAAGGAGCAGTGCATATTGTACCTTCTGAACCAGTTAAATATGTACCAGTACCAGCTACCGAATTAATGAATCGAATGCGAAAAGACTTTGAAAAGTCCTTTGAATTTTTAGATGAGAAATTAAATTGTTTAGAACAAGAGCGACAAATAGATGTAATTTCGCATATTCGCTCAAATGATCGTGTTTTAAAAGAAATATGCAATATAATTAATAGGGCAAAGGAAGAATTATGGATTTCTGTATGGGAAGATCAAGTGCATGAAATTGAGCCATACATTTATCAAAAGGAAGAGGAAGGCGTACATATATTTTCAATCTTATTTGGAGCTCCAGAAACAAAAATAGGAGCGACGTTTCACCATAATTATATGACGCCTCACGTTGTTGAAAAGAGAATGGGTGGTCATTTAACTGTTATTGCGCGTGATGGAGAGGAAGTATTAATTGCGAACTTCTCAAATGATAGCACTTCATGGGCCGTTACAACGTATGACCCAGCGCTAGTTCTCGTTGCTACAGAGTATGTGCGGCACGATATTATGGTTGAAGAAATCACGAAGGAATTTGGAGCTGATAAGTTAGATACGTTATGGCGTGAAAATATAGATTTAGTTCATGTCGTAACAGGAAAACGAACTTTAGAAGGAATGGAGGATGATAGAGATGAGTAAAGCTCAGGCACATGTAGCTTTGCAGAGCGATGATACATTTCAGCAAGGAGTAAAAGATTGTTTACCAACTGTATTTGGTTACTTGAGCATCGGTATAGCAGCTGGTGTAATTGCAAAAACAGCAGGTTTTTCTATCATTGAAATTGCATTTATGTCCACTTTAATTTATGCAGGTTCTGCCCAATTTATATTAGCTGGTATGTATGCAGCCGGTGCTCCTGCTTCCGCAATTATTTTTACTGTATTTTTTGTTAACTTGCGCCACCTTCTTATGAGTGCTGCACTCGCGCCGTACTTTACGAAAATTCCTCTATTTAAAAACTTAATCATCGGTTCGCAAATTACAGATGAAACTTTCGGCGTTGCAGTGCAACACGCGGCGCAAAAAGGATATTTAGGTGAAAGATGGATGATCGGGCTTAACGTAACAGCGTATTTAAATTGGATTCTTGCTACTATTATTGGTGGACTGTTTGGTGAGTGGATACCAGATCCACATACATACGGGATGGATTATGCATTACCAGCGATGTTTATTGGATTATTTGTTCTTCAGCTCATAAGTAGTAAACCAAAACTAGCAATTCATTTAAGTGTTGCAATTGTAGCGATTATCATCGCATACGTTTCACACCTATTTATGCCAGATAGTATAGCGGTTATTATCGCAACCTTACTAGCTGCGACGATTGGAGTGGTGATTGAAAAATGGAAATGAGATTAGATGTATTATTACTTTTACTAGCAGCAGGAGCTGTTACACTCGTGCCACGTATTTTACCTCTACTCGTATTTAGCAAACTACAAATTCCTGACTGGGGTTTAAAATGGTTAAATTACATACCAATTGCGATATTAGCAGCGCTTTTAGCACAAGTTTTATTTATGCATGAGACGATGCAGTGGGATTACCTTATCGCAGCAATTCCCACATTTCTTGTAGCGATATATACTCGTAGTTTATTAGGTACAGTATTAACGGGAGTGGTTGTGATTATTTTGTTACGTTTCTTTTTCTAAAAAGGATTACGCTCATATAATAGCGAAAGGTGTAATAACATGAAAAATATAGGGGTGGTGTTATGATACTTTTAACGATAGGAGCAATTTTGTTAACGTTGTTTATTTTCTTTATTATCGGCTTTATTACGTTTATGATGTTTGTTGATAAGGCGACACCTCAAATATATTATACACCTTGTGAATCAGTGACAGTGAAAGCTAAAGGTAAAGATAGAAGGAAGAAAAGTTGAATGTTGGCTTTTCTTCCTTCTTCTATTACATCCCCGAAATAACTAACAACAATAACCCAAATAAAGAACTAATAAAGTTTCACTTTACAAGAAATGAATCTATTACATTGTATGCTTGTTTTGTAGAGTGCCCGTTATATTTTTCAGTGTACGGATTTAGAAATCCATGTTCACCGTGTAGTTGTTGTATTTCTAGTAAAGGATTTTTTTGTTGCTGCAATGTTTGAATTAAAGAGGATACTGAAAAACTAGCTTCTTTTTCAGGAAATATAAGTAGTGTAGCGCATGTAGGCTTTATGTGAACATAGTCGCGTATACGAGAACCGTAACATCCGATGATAAAATCTATTTTCGGATTGTTACTACATAGCCATGAGATGGTAGCTCCAACACTAAAGCCGATAAGTCCAATATGTGTATAATTGCTTGAAAGGGTATTGATGAATGCTTCAATTTGGTCTTTTCCATCATTAAATCCAATATGATTTACAAAATGTTCATATGCTTTTTCTTCATCACGATAATGAAATGCGTGTTGTAAGTGCAGAAGATTAGGACAGAATACGTCAATATGAGATGAAGTAAATTGCTCGGTAACGTGATGCATATGGTCGTTCACACCATATATTTCATGAACAATAACGAGAGCTAATTTTTCCTTCATAGTTATATTGTGCCTCTTTGAAACTTAAATTCTTTCTCAACAAGGCAAATACGCAGATGGAAGTTTTCATACCATTGCTCACGACCTCTTTTTTTCGCTTCTTTATGTAAGGCGTTCTTCTTCCAATTTTCAATTGCATCAAGTGATTCCCAATAAGAAATTGTTATTCCGAGCCCAGAATTACCTCGTGCACTTTCTACACCTAAAAATCCAGGTTGTTGCTTTGCAAGTTCCTCCATTGTTTCGGCAACGGTATTATAGTCTGTTGTATCATTTGATAAATTAGAAGTGAATATCACGGCATAATAATGACTCATTTTTTGTGAAGTATTTTTCATATACATTCCCCCCTTTAATAAGTATTTTAGCATGTAAAAAAGAAAAGAAGCACGACGCTTCTTTTCTTTTTTACGCTGTGAATTTTAATCCAGCATATATTTTACGACCCTTTTTTTGAATCCAACACACTTGTGCCTTTTTCTTTTGAATATTACGTTCTTCCATTGTTACTTGTATAATTTGGTCAATCACAAGAGGGATGTTCGTTTGTACTTGGCACCCACCTGTACTATAGTCGATAATGGTCGCTTCAATCGGCATCCCATTCATATGCAATGTTCCAGGAGACATCAGTTGCTCACGTATATGTTGCCTGCGAAATTGTCTTGGTGCTTTTTTTGTGTTTTTTATGAAAGATGCAATTGCTAGTGTAAGAAATGCTTTATCGTACACCTTTTCCACCCGGTCATTAACCGGTTTACTAAATAGATGAAGAATGAGTTTACAATATTGCTCATGGGATACATCATCAAATGATACACCAACTTGTACAGAACTTTCTTGTCTCCGAATCCATTTTTTTGTACTATAAATCTTTTCTACCTCGCCAAAAGATAGCATATAGGAAGATAGACTTGATAAAGTTTCAAATGGAATGGAGGAATCTAATTCAAAACGTGCCCCCGTTTCACTAATATCAAGGATATTGCAAGAAATGATCATATCTTCGGCATATAAAGTACCTGGTAAATTTACTACGAAACGTTCTGAATTTCGAAAACGCGGTCTTTCAAATGCTACAAATAGTGAAGTGACAATAGCTATCCCGTTGTATAGTAACCAGAAAATGTTAATATATAAGCTCTCTCTTTCAATATAATATTGCTCAGGGTATAAGAGCATAAGTGTTGCTCGAATAAGTGCAATAATTGTTAAAATGAGTAATATGAGATGAGGGATGCTTGCAATCCATAAAAAATGCCTTGTATTATTTTGAACTCCCTTTCTTGTCACATGAAATTGAAACTTTTTACGTAAGAAAATTTCTGATAAAATAGCAAATCCCATATAAGGAGCCATAGCAACTTCGTACACATGACTCCACGTAGTTGTTCGTTTTTTATTAGAAACAGCTTTGAAAATAAGCTGTGATGTTAAAAAGGCAGGTGCCCAGAACATAAATAAGTGCATGAAATTAATTTCTAAACTATAAATATCAAATACTAAAAATAATAGCGGTGCTAATAAAAATATCATTTTATAAACACCGAAAAACCAATAATGAATTCCATCTGCATATAAAAGACGCTGCATAAAAGATAATCCTTTTATAGTGAAAGGATTCCATTTTTTTACGACTTGAATGTTCCCTCTACACCAGCGGTCCCGTTGTTTTAATAAATCACTAAATGTTTCTGGGGATAATCCAACAGCTAGTGTTTCATTGACAAATATAGTCTCCCATTTGTTAGCTTGTAGTAGCATACCAGTTGCCATATCTTCAGTAATAACTCCAGTCGCAAATCCTCCAATTTCTTCAAGCGCGGTGCGGCGAAATAGGGCGTTACTACCAACATACATCGTAGCATTAAAGCGATCTTTCCCTTCTTCTAACTGGCGCATAAAGAAATCTTGTTCATTGGCGATGTTATCTTCAAAAAACAAATTATATTGGAAAGGATCAGCATTATAAAAAACTTGTGGTGCTTGAACGAATACAACATTATTTTTAGAAAAATATCCAATCGTTCGCTCTAAAAAGTTAGCTCGTGGTATCATATCGGCATCCATTGTTACGATAATATCACCTTTTGAATGAAGCATCGCATGATTTAAATTTCCAGCTTTTGCATGCTTGTTTTCGGTGCGAGTTATGTGATGAACAGAAAAATCTGCCGCAAGTTGCTTTACACTTTCACGGCGCCCGTCGTCACAAATATAAATGTTTAGTAACTCTTTCGGATAAGTAATCAACGTACAACCAGCTACAGTACGTTTTAACAAATCGATCGGTTCATTGTAAGTGGCAATAAATATGTCGACAGTAGGTAGTTTTTCAAAAGTGGATAATGGTACTTCTTTCCGTTTATATGGTTTCCATGAAACAATGCTAAAAACGATAGATTGTAAGTAACCAGCCCATTCTGTAATTAACAATATAATACCAGCGATAATACTTATGAGATTAATAGTTGGTAACGAATAAAAAGTTCGCCAAATAAGATAAATAGCATTACAAATGAGAAATAGAATAATAAGTAATTTTTTTGACCATAAATATTTGTGTGCAAGGGCGTAAGTAATAATGATTACGAAAAAAATAATACCTAAACCTTCGTATATAGAGAGGCTCATACAATTCCTCCTTTATGTATAGAGTGGGAAATAGAAAAAAATTTATATTATTCATCTATAAAGATTTAATTATTTCCAGAGTATAAAATATCACAAAATATAGGGTTAGAGTATAAAATTTACATTTTCTTATTATAAGCTTAAAAAATTAGAAGAAATAATAGTTGTATTTTTGATTCATAAGAAAAATGCCACTTCAAAAGAGAAGTGGCATTTCTTATATTTCCTCTAAGCTATTAACTGGAACAGTTAATTCGCGTCCTGGGTTTTTTACTTCATATATGCGGGCGGTTTCATTGCTTTCATCGACGTGTTGAATCATAACAGGCATGCCTTGAAAACTGACATTGGCTTGTTCCGCTGACACAGAAAGCTCTATTGCACGTTGTATATTCATTTATATTCCTCCCATCATTATTATCTTTGCTAAAAAAGAGGAATAATATACCATTTTGAGACATTCTTAAAGTTTTTGTATTATTTGTAATGTTTCTTTAATAAATGAAGAAAAGATGGAATTAGGATAACCATCCATCGTTTGAACTGCTTCTTTTGCTTCTTTCAGAGCAGCCGTTTTATCTTGAAGTTCTATATGACACAGGGCACGATATGATCCAGCTGTTAATAACCATGACTGATCAAGTGGATGACTCATATAATCTGGAATGTTAGCACGTTTTAATGTTTCCAAAGCTTCCTCGTAACGTTTTAAACCATACAGAGATTTTCCTTTTTCAAGATAATACAATCCATCGTCTTGAAAAATCGGTACATCTTTTAGTTTTTCTCGGAATTGTTCTAAATGTTCTAATGCAATTGTATATTCATTCGTAACGGTATTGTAGTAATAAGCTTTTAATATATCTATATTTGCAGCGGATAAAGTATCTTCTGTAAAAATGGCAAATTGCTCCGATTTTTTTATGTAATATAAATATCGTTCTTTATCGGTTGTAATGATTTTTTGATAAGATAAAATACGGTAAAATTCATCTGTTTTATAATACACTTGATGTTTTTTTGAAAATGCAAGTGCATCTAAAATGATTTTTTCACATTTTTCATAATTACCATATGCGAGTAAAATAATTGCTTCTTTTAAATATAATTGTATATGTGTAATAAGATCCATTTCTAAATTCTTCGTTTTATATTCATCGCGAATTCTGCTAATCAACTGTAAACATTCTTTATATTTTTTCCGTTTGTAGAGCATATAGTAAAACAGTAGTTTCGTTTCAGTACTTTCACGATACAAAGTATATTTTTCAAATATAGAAACAGCTGTTTCAACGTAATATTCAATATTGTAATCGTTCATAATGGCCGCTCCAGTTATGAACTGTTTATATAAACGTGCTGTGTTTAAAGTAAGGGGTAGTTCTTTTTGAACGATAGGTAGTAAAGTCTTGTATACTTCATCGCATTTATTTGATTTTATTAATGGCTCCATTTTTTGAATGAGTTCCACAATTTCTTCTTCATCTTCTTCTAATAAAAAGCTCGTTTCACATTCAAGTTTTTCCGCAATATATTGTAATGTTTTCATAGAAGGTGTAGCTTTTCCATTTTCAATTTGACTAAGCATACTTTTTGTCAGTTCCGAACCTGCCAGTGCTGTTTGCGTAAGCTTTTTTTCTTTTCGTAATGCTTTAATTTTTTCACCGAGAGTTGCCATATAATTGCTCCTTTATATTTAAAAAGTTTAATTGTATTTAACTTTTTGTTGTGAAAATTGGAAAGTTGATTATATAATAAGTTTAACACAATTTAACTTTTAAGGGGAGAGAGTCAAAAATGGGAGATATAAGTATAGGACAACATGATTCAAGAATGAAGATTGCAACTAGAAATATCATTTTAATGATGATTGGAAAAATGACGTCTTTATTAGGCGCAGGTATTTATACGTTCGCAATGGGGTTATATGTATTAAAGACTACTGGTTCAGGGATGGGGTTTGCAATTACGCTCGTTTGCGGATCACTTCCAAGGATGATCTGTGGCCCAATTGCTGGTGCTGTAGCAGACCGTGTGAATCGAAAATGGCTTGTCATTGGTACTGATTTATTAAGTAGTTTAACGATGCTTAGTATGTTTATTCTTGCTACTATATTTGGGTCATCACTTCTTTTTATTTATATTTCAGCAGCATTATTATCAATTTGTGCAAGTTTTTATTCTGTTGCATTAACTTCGTCTATTCCGAGTTTAGTAGATGAAGGACGTATTCAAAAAGCGAGTGCTTTAAATCAAACGGCGGCTTCTTTATCAAATATTTTAGGACCGATTATTGGCGGAGTTGTATATGGTTTCTTTTCAATTAAATCGTTTTTCCTATTAAATAGCATTACGTTCTTTTTAGCGGTTATTTTGCAATTATTTATCGTATTTGATTTATATAAAAAAGAAGTGGCTGAAAGTACAGAGCATTTCTTGACGAGTATAAAAGAAGGTTTTTTATATGTAAAAAGACAACGTGAAATATATGGTTTAATGAAAATAGCATTGTGGGTAAACTTTTTTGCGTGTGGTCTAACAGTTGCACTTCCGTACATTATCGTCCATACATTGCATTTATCTTCAAAGCAACTCGGTACTGTAGAGGGAATGTTAGCAGTCGGGATGCTAATGGGAGCGATTGCTTTATCAGTGCGTAAAGAATTGAATAATCCGTTTCGTTCTATTTATACTGGACTGTTTTTGTTTGCAGGTTTAAGTTTATGTACAGTCTTTCCGTTGTTAGTTGTCATTCCAAAAGTAGCAAGTTTTATTTACTATATTGCTTTTATGATGTTAACTGGTATAGCAATTATGATTGTAAACATTCCAATGCAAGTACATATGCAAAAAACGACAGGTCCGAGCTACCTAGGGCGTGTGTTTGGCCTACTTGAAACAATTGCGACTGCAATCGCACCACTTGGTATGATTGTATATGGACTACTATTAGATATGTTGCCAACTAGCATTGTTATGATGACAATAGGCGGAGGGTTATTGTTAGTTGTATTAGTTGGAGTAAAGCAACATATGGCGAAAAAACAAGTAGATGTGTCCGCTTAAAAATAATAAAAATTTGACTTATCATTATAAAAATGACTAAATTAGTATTTTAGTTTTTGAAACTCTTTTTCATGTATGTTAAAGTAAAGTGAGCTTGCAAAGAAAAGGAGACAACAGCATGAAAAAATTAAGTTTTGTTATGCTTTTTCTATTAATCGTAATGGCTGGATGTAGCAATTATGACACATATATTGAAACAGGTATGCAATCATTGAAAGATGAAAAGTATAGTGATGCAACAATGTGGTTCGAAAAAGCAGAAAAAGAGAAATCAGGAAATGAAGCGAAATCATATAAAGAAGTTGCTGAGAAAATGGATCACGGGGCAACAGTATTAAAAGACGGTAAGTATTTAGAAGCGAAAGACATTGCAAATGAAGTGTTACAAAAGAAAAAAGATGATGCACTTGAAAAAGCTGTAACATCAAATGCAGAGAATATGCTTCAAAAAGCAAAAGATGTAGAAGAGAAAGTGAATGAAAGAGTAGCAAAGCGTAGAAAGGTAGAAGAAGAAGGAATCGATAAAATTATTAAAGCTGTCGATAGTATAGATGAAGTGAAAGAAAAAGAGAAGAAAGTATCAGAAGCATTAGATAAGGCTGAAGAGGCGCAAGCAAAAATTGAGGCAAAGAAAAATAAATAGATTTATAGTGTAAAAGGCTGTCGTGCATAACGACAGCCTTTTAATTTTTTGTTGCAAATGAATGGATGCTCTGTAGTAAAAAAGAAATGATTTTAGAATTCCATCTGTCCTCATGATGAATCGTATAAATATTACGCTGAAATTCAAATTCTGGGATTGGTATATAGCATAGCTCATTTCGTTGTATTTCTTGCTCAATAGCAAGTTTAGAAATAAAGGCAATTCCATTACCATATTTTAAAATTTGTTTCATTGTTTCTAATGAGTCTAATTCAATTTCTGATTGGAATGTAATGTTATGAACTGACATCCATTTTGTAAGTAAATCTCTCGTTGTAGATGGATTACGATGCAATAGTATGCGTTCCTTTTCGATATTTTGTAACGATACATTTTCTTTCTTTGAAAAATGATGTTCTTTGGAAAAGGCAAGAACAAGTGTATCAGGTATTATATTCGTTTGTTTTAAAAGTGGTTCATCAAATGGAGCAGCGGAAATTATCCCAAGATCGATTTCGTGATTTTGTAGCATCATTCGAATTTCAGGGGCTGTTTTAACTAGTAGCGTTATTTTTATATTGGGAAATTCACATTGAAATTCATGAACGACTTCTGGCAAAAGATAAGTCGCTGGTACATAACTAGCGCCGATTGTTATAGCACCTTTATTAAAATCTTTAAACTCTTGCGTGACACGTCTAGCTTCTTTCATAAGTGCATCTATTTTAGAAGCATAATGGTGCAAAGCCTCACCAGCCTCTGTTAAGAAATACCTTCCAGAACGTAATTCGAATAAAGACACACCGAGTTCTTCTTCTAAGCTTTTTATATGAAATGTAATAGTTGGTTGTTTAACGCCAAGTTTTTCTGCAACAATTGTAAGCTTTTTGTATTTCTTAATAAGTACTACAATTTCTAATTTTAAGAGATTCATTATGAATTGCCGCCTTTTTTATTTTAACTATAGAAAAAATCTATAGAAATAAATAGTTTATTAGAAGTTTTTTAATTTAATCTTTACAGTACATTAACATTCAGTATAAATCTTCCATATAGAATGAAAGCAGGTTAAGAATGAGGGGAGAGAGGTGAAGCAATGGATATTACAATTAGTGGATTAGAAAAGACATTTGGAAAAACACAGGCGTTAAAGCCGTTGCAGATTGTAATGAAACAAGGTGAATTCACTACACTTTTAGGACCTTCGGGGTGTGGGAAAACGACTTTACTTAGAATGATAGCAGGGCTTGAAGAACCGGATAAGGGAGAAATATATTTTGGAGACCAGTGCATGTATTCTGCTGCAAAAAAGATAAAGACATCTCCTCATGAACGGAATATCGGTATGGTATTTCAAGATTTTGCTTTATGGCCGCACATGACTGTTTTTGACAATGTTGCATTTGGTTTAAGGGCTACAAAGCAAACAAATCATTTACGAGAAAAAGTAGAAGATGCGATAAAGCGAGTTCGCCTGCAAGGTATGGAGAAAAGATATCCACACGAACTTTCTGGTGGACAGCAACAACGTGTCGCATTCGCTAGAGCAATTGTAACAAAACCTCATTTTATTTTATTTGATGAACCGCTAAGTGCACTCGATGCAATTTTGCGAGAAGAAATGAGAATAGAGCTTATGGATATCGTTCATTCCATTGGTTTAACTGCACTGTATGTCACTCACGATCAAACAGAAGCAATGTCAATGTCAGACCAAATTATTGTCATGAAACAAGGAGAAGTATTACAAAAAGGAACACCGGAAGATATTTATGTGAAACCGTCTCATGAATTTGTTGCCAAATTTGTTGGTAAGGCGAATTGGCTTGTAGAGGGTAAAAAAATGGTTCGTCCAGAGCATGTGAACTGGACGAAAAATGAAGTGTGCGAAATGTATACAGGTGAAATTAAGCACGTTACATATGTAGGAGAACGGTATGAAATAAAAGTAAACATGGGGGCACTCGGAATATGGACAGCTTATCACAATAGTAAATTAAGCATCGGTAAACCAGTATCGTTATATGTGCCAAAAAAATGTATTCATCATATAGGGGGAGAATCGTATGAAGAAATTCAGTTCGCTTAAGTCTTTATTTGTATGTACTTTATTATTTTCGGCTGTAGTAACAGGGTGTAGTTCAAAGACAGGCAATGCAGATGCAAAAAGTAAAAATACGAATGAAAAGAAAATTGTTGTATATAGTGCAGGGCCAAAAGGGTTAGCAGAAAAAATTCAAAAAGACTTTGAAAAGAAAACAGGTATAAAAGTAGAAATGTTTCAAGGAACAACAGGTAAGATTTTAGCGAGAATGGAAGCTGAAAAGAAAAATCCAGTCGTTGATGTAGTCGTACTTGCATCATTACCAGCGATGGAAGGATTAAAGAAAGAGGGTCAAACGTTAGCTTATAAAGAAGCGAAACAAGCTGATAAGCTGCGTTCTGAATGGTCAGATGATAAAGGACATTATTTCGGGTATAGTGCTTCAGCATTAGGGATTGTGTACAATACAAAAAATGTGAAGACAGCGCCTGAAGATTGGAGCGATATAACGAAAGGGGAATGGAAAGGAAAAGTGAATCTTCCAGATCCAGCACTTTCAGGTTCAGCTTTAGACTTTGTAACAGGATACGTGAAAAAGAATGGACAAGATGGATGGAATTTATTTGAGCAGCTTAAGAAAAATGAAGTTACAGTAGCAGGAGCAAATCAGGAAGCGTTAGACCCAGTTGTAACAGGTGCGAAAGATATGGTCATTGCGGGTGTTGATTATATGACGTATAGCGCAAAAGCAAAGGGTGAACCTGTTGATATTGTATATCCAAAAAGCGGAACAGTTATTAGCCCACGTGCAGCGGGGATTATGAAGGATAGTAAAAATGTAGAGGGTGCAAAAGAGTTTATTGATTATTTATTATCAGATGATGTGCAAAAACAAGTTGCTAAAGCGTATTTATTGCCAGGTAGAACAGATATAAAAGCTGAAAATAGACCGAATGTAGAAGAGATTCCAGTATTAAATATTGATTGGAAAACAGTTGAGAAAGAGCAAGATGAAATAGGAAAACAATTTAAGAAAGTATTTCAATAAGATGGTGATTCCATGGTAAATCGATTCATATCAGTAAGACAAGTTGGAATGACGGTAGCGTTATTACTTGTGGCGATGTTAATCGTCATTCCGCTTTTTCTCATTTTATTTTCTAGTATATATGAAAATAGCAGCTGGAACTTTTTAAAGCCTTTTGAAGTGATGCAGAGTGGTGGATTAGCTGGGATTTTTCTAAACTCGATGCTTCTAGGTGTACTCGTTGCAATAGGAGCTACAATATTTGCATTTCCATTGGCGTTTATTATGAGCAAAACAGATGTAGGAAAGTATAGTAAGTTAGATATTGTTTTTATGATTCCATTTATGACACCGCCGTATATTGGATCAATGGGCTGGATTTTGTTCATGCAACCTAACGGCTATTTTGAACAATTTTTTCCGATGCTAAAGACAGTTTCATCATCGTTTTTTAGTTTAGGAGGTATGGTCTTAATTATGAGTCTGCATTTATTCCCATTCCTTTATTTCATGCTGAAAAACACGTTACTTCAGATTGGGAGTAGTAAAGAAGAAGCTGCAGCAGTTCATGGCGGAAGTTTTCTCTATCGTTTAAGAAAAATAATATTGCCGTTATTAGTATCAAGTTATGTAATGGGTGCTTTACTCATTTTCGTAAAGACGATTGCTGAATTTGGAACACCGGCTACATTCGGACGTAGAATAGGATTCCACGTGTTAACATCAGAAATCCATAAATTTATTTCGAGTTGGCCAATTGATTTTAGTAGTGCAACAGCATTATCTTCTTTATTACTTAGTGCTTGTATGCTCATTTGGTATATGCAAAATGTATTGAATCGAAAGTATTCATATGCAATGGTTAGTGGAAAAGGTGTGAAATCTAAAAGATATACTTTGTCTATATTTACGCGCGTTGTAGCATGGATGTATGTAATTGGTTTATTAATCGTATCAATTGGAATTCCATACTTTTCTATACTGATTGCTTCTTTGTCAAAATTAAGAGGCGGCGGTTTACATGTAAATAACTTTACAACAAGCCATTATGAGGCATTGTTTACAATGGGATCTCCGGGATTAGAGGCTTTATGGAATAGTTTTCTTTTTTCACTCGTAACAGCGATTATTGCGGTAATGATTGGAGTCTTTTTGGCACTTATGATTCGAAAGGGGAAAAAAAACTCTGAAAAATGGCTCGATATGTGCGGTATGTTACCCAATATGGTACCAGGAATCGTTATGGTTGTAGGTCTTATTCTATTTTGGAATTCACCATATATGCCCCTGTCAATTTACAATACACCAGTCATGGTTATCGTAACGTATGTTGTGCTGTTTTTACCTTACACGGTGCAATATGTAAAATCATCACTCGGACAAATTGATGATTCTCTCATGCAGGCAGGAAGTGTTTTTTCGGGAAATTATATTTATATTTTTAGAAAAATAATATTGCCTCTTATTATCCCAGGCATTCTTGCTGGATGGGCGATGACATTTACAATTTCGATAAGAGAGTTAGTAGCATCGCTTCTCGTATTACCTCCATCAGTAGAAACGTCAGCAACGTTTATTTTTGCTCAATTTGAACAGGGTGAAGTATCTATAGGCATGGCGATGGCCGTTGTTTCTGTTGGACTTACAACAATGTGCTTATTACTGCTACAACATATGGAGCAAAAGCGAAAAGGGGTAGCATGATGAGGATAGAAGTATGGGGTGGGGCAGGAGAATACGGTCGCTCCTGCTATTTTGTAAAAAATAAAGAGACGAAAATATTATTTGATTGTGGTATTAATCGATCATATGAGAAGAGTTATCCAGAAATAGAGAGAGAAGCTGTTCCATTTTTAGATGCGGTATTTTTATCACATATTCATGAAGATCATACGATGGGTTTACCTTTATTAGCGAAGTATGGATATAAGAAAAAAATTTGGACGACTCGTTATACGAAGGAGCAACTGCCGTTATATTATGAAAAATGGAGAAACTATAATGTGATGCAAGGGTGGAATTTACCTTATAGCGACCAACACATAAAAGATTTAAATTATGTATGTATTGATGAGATTAGTAATCCAAATGAATGGATACAAATTACTCCTACATTGCGGTTTCAGTGGGGATATAGTGGGCATGTATTAGGAGCTGTTTGGTTTTTAGTTGATTTGTGTAATACATACGTGTTCTATTCCGGCGATTATTCAGCAGAGTCTAATATACTACGAGCTAATTTACCTGAGAAATTGGGCCACAATATAAAAGTTGCAATTGTAGATGCCGCTTACCACACAGATGATGTTTCGCAAAATGAAAGATTAGATGATCTATGTGCAGAAATTGAGCGAGTTATGCAGAATAAAGGAATAGCATTGCTACCGCTGCCACAACTTGGTAGGGCGCAAGATATAGTATTGTATTTATATGAACGATATAAAGAATTTCCGCTTATAGTAGATAAAGAAATTTTGGCTGGATTTGAAGAGATGTTCATATATAAAGATTGGATAAAAAATAATGAAGAACTTAAATGGATTATGGAGAGTTTAAAAAGAAACATAATAGTGATGGATAATGACATTAGTATGCAAAATAGTTATGGAATAGTTGTAATGAGTGATGCGAATATGCAAACGAAACGAGCACAGTTATGCTATGAACAGCTTCGGAATGAAAAACGTAATTCCGTTATTTTTACTGGGCATATTGCGAAAGGGAGTTTTGCAGAAAGAGTTATGAAAGAACATGTAAGGAGTACATGTAGGGTGAAGCGAGTTCCGTATAAAGTTCACCAAAGTATAAAAGACGTTAAAGAGATGTTAAATACATTATTACCAGAACATACGGTGCTAGTGCATGCTTTGAAAGAGGATACGGATCGATTACAACAAAAGCTAAGTACAGCAGGATATGAAAATGTATATTCACTTGCAATGGAACGTATAGAAGTCATTTAAAATGTAAAGGGGATAGGTATATGAAAAAAGTATTTGTATTCGTAAGTATTTTCTTTTGTTGTTTTCTTTATAACGTTAAGGAAGGGTTTGCTGCTAGTCCAATGAAACCTAGTTTTGAAGTAAAGTTATTATTGAAGCCAGAACAAGTATTAGGTTATAACAAAGAGATGAAGCAAGAGGTGCTAGAACATTTCCAGGCTGGTACAAAATATGAAAGAATACAAGTACAATTTTTAGATACTGCAAATAAAAGTTTAAGTGATGAAGGTTGGTTTGCTAGAATTCGAAAGAAAGAATTTAGTAAAGATTTTGAACTAACATATAAAAAAAGATATCCTATTCAAAATGGTGTAATTCAAGATGCACTAGAAGTAGCTAAAAAAGAAGGATTCGATAGTAATACGGATAGTTATGAGGCGGAAATAGATTGGGGATTTGAGAAGAAAACATTAAGCATTTCAAATAAGAAAAGTTACAGTGCTAAAGGATATGGAATACTTGATTTACCAAATGAACAAGCTGCTCAAAATATGTTAATGGAAAAATTACCAGGGAAAATGAACAGATGGTTGTATACAAATTGGGGAGAAGAGATGTTAAAGAATTCCCGTATTTACGGTCCTGTATTAATGAAACGATATACAGGAGAGTTTGAAAACATAAAAGCAAATATTGAAATTTGGCCATTAAGTAATACCGGAAAATTAGAAGATGACTTCGTAATAGAAGTGTCATTTAAAACAAATGAAGAAAGTATTGCGACAAAACAAAGGGAATTATTAATGGCGAGTTTAGAGAAAAAAGGCTGGTTGTTACCGAAAGATAGTTTGAAGACAGAGCTTATTTTTCAGTAAATAGTAAAAAGGAATCCATATGCCATGGATTCCTTTTTATATATGAGTGTTAAGCTAAATCATGTACAGAGATAATAAAGTTGTTTAATTTACAATAAAGTCATTTAAAAAATAATATAGTTGTTTAAAAATCCTTCTTCTACTAACGAGGCAGGTTAGTGGAAGAAATAGCAAGTGGGTTTAACTAGGAGAAGTGTCTTCTGTTTTTTAAATTAAAAATATCGATAAATTAGGATTTATTTACTTAACATTATACTTATTTTCGGACCGAGGCATCTAATCGGTGAGTATATACAAACCAAGTAATGCTTGATGTTAATAATGTTGACGAAATTAAAGCTGTAAGAACACTATATGTTTGCCAAATAAGTATCGTTGACCAATCGAAGGCAAAAAACATTATACACTGGGCAATCGTAGCGATTAGGAAAATAATTGTTACGATTGTTCTCTTTTTTGTCATTGGCTGCTGCTCATTCGTTTTCCTTTTTCTTAATCCTAAGAAAAATAACAGAACGGCTAATAGGCAAAGAATAATTGTGGTAGACGACAAAATGATGTCCAAAAGCTGTGTACCGCTTATCTCATATGACTGAGTTAGATTGCCGTTTAATATATTTTTAACTTTTAGTACCAGGTTTATATTGGTATTTGCGCCGTTGCTCAGTAAGCAGATGGCTGTTCTTTCATTTGGCAGTATGGCTACTTCGGTACTAAAATTTGGATTACCCCCAGTGTGTTCTATAAACGTTTGTTCGGCGTTTACCGACCAACCTGCCGCATAATACATATCATTGACAGCCGAAACAGACATATCACCCCTATGTGATTTTTCGATAGCCCTGTGAAATATTTCGGGTATGTCCTGCACAATACCCATCTGTATGCCCATCCAACGCGCCATATCTTTTGTATTAGAAATGATATAGCCGGCAGGTTTATTCCCAGCATAATCCGGAGCGTTAAATGGAGTTGTTATAAAAAAGGAAGAACGGTAGCCCTGTGCTAACTGTCCAGTGGCTTGAGCATCTTCTTTATAAACATACGTCTGGTGAAGACCTAAGGGTATAAATACCTGTTCCTTCATAAAGTCTTCATAGCTTTGTCGTGATACAATCTCAATAACCAAACCCAATACGTCATAATTAACGGTTCCATAGTTATATTGTTCACCGGGAGAGAACGCCAATTCTGCATCTACCAGCGTTTCCACGGTCTTTTGCAACATATCAGGCGTATTACCTTGTGGAATATTTTGAATATGTCTAATATTTGTTAGGCCGCTGGTATGGTGAAGAAAGTTATTTAGTGTAAGGTTTTGCATATCAACAGGTTTACCTTGATACTTTAACGTAAACCAAGGTAAATATTTTTGGATAGGGTCAGTCATTGATAGCAGCCCTTGCTCTTCCAATAGCAAAATCCCCATACCAGTAAATGCTTTACTCACCGAGGCCAACTCATAGAGTGTATTTTCACTTGCAGACAATCCCTTTTCAAGATCTGCATACCCAGAAGAAAAGTAGAACACTTCACCATCAGCAAGTATTGAGATTGACATTCCAGGCACACCTGATGTACGACAGGCATCATCTAGCAATGCTTGTATTGCCTCAGATTTCGAATCTGACAACGCATAACTTTGTGTTGCGAATCCTGGGAATAATATAAATATCGTTAATACAAAAACAATAGTCTTTTTCATACACTCTCCTTTTTGAAGAATTATAAGGATATAAATAACTTATTTTTATAACTATAAACTAAATTCTAATTTATCTTTCTATTTACCTATATAATATGAAATAATTGTGAAGAGTTACACTTAAACTAACGGGGGCGTTAGTTCAATAAGAAGTAAACAACTGTATTATTCATTTTTTAAGCATTACATAAGCAGATGGATATAATTTGAAACAACTTTAAAGAGGCTTGCTGCATATAGAATGTAGTAAGCCTCTTATCTTTTTTAGTCAAAATTCAATAACTTTATTATCACTATACAAATCAGCTGACACGAACATGTCACTATTTTGAAGATTTTTAGAGCGTAAACTATAAGCAACTACCTTCTTTTTATATTGTTTTACAACATCAACATGCTCTTCATGACTGTAAATATAAAATGTGAAATCTTTTTTACCACGTTTTGCATTGATAATTAAAGGAGTGCCTTCATTATGGGGTGGTGCATAATAGCGATCTAAAAATAAACCTTCGTTAAAATCATGAATAATTTTTGATTTCTGTTCGCCTTCTACGTTATTTCCGTGAATTGTAATAGTCACATTCTCTTCTTCAAGTTTTGGATGTGTTTCGTACTTGCTAATAATGGATTCAATAACAGTGTTAGGAAGGCTAGAAACGATAATTTTAAATGCCCCAAATACAACTAACATTACAATAAACCAAGTCGTCATAGTAATCATCCCCTTTATTCTATTTAATAATATAACTCATATGGTAATAGTACATATGGTGAAGTTTTGTATAATTTGTGAAAAATATGCCATTTTTACGAATGAAATATTAGAAAAATCAATTTTGTTACAAAAAGTTGAAATTGAAGTATTTTAAAAGAAAAAGGTTTATAATAAAAATATAACTAATAACCACATTACTAATTATAAGGAAGTGTAACTATGAGTACTGTAGCAATCGTATATGGTATTATTCTTTCCACAATTATTGTTTTGTTTTTTGTTGGGGTTTCACGTTATATTCATAAATGGAAAGAAAGCGTTGCGAAATTAAATCACATTGAAGAAGAACTTAGTGATTTAATGTTACATCATGGTAAATAAAAAGATAATTTTTTAACGAAACAATGTGAAGAATATCACAAAACATGCTCTCATCATGAAAGCATGTTTTTTTGTTATGTGAATGTTAGACATATTCATGAGATTTTTTTCGTGCAATACAGTGTGAAAT